>NZ_JBQZXE010000205.1:0-3046 GCF_053555855.1 Shigella sp. SIG3 | reverse complement strand
CCCGCCAGGGGTTTCCGGCATGACGACAATTATCTGGAGGAGCCTGATAAAACAATGATCGCTGAACTGTTTACAAATAATGCGCTTAATCTGGTCATTATTTTCGGTAGCTGCGCAGCATTGATTCTGATGAGCTTTTGGTTTCGCCGTGGAAATCGTAAAAGAAAAGGATTTTTATTCCATGCGGTGCAATTTTTAATCTACACCATAATTATCAGTGCTGTTGGTAGCATCATTAATTATGTTATAGAAAACTATAAACTCAAATTTATCACCCCAGGCGTTATCGATTTTATCTGTACGTCCCTGATTGCGGTTATTCTGACGATTAAGCCATTTCTGCTGATTAATCAGTTTGAAAAACAGCAGATTAAAAAAGGTCGCGATATCACCAGTGCGCGGATTATGTCGCGCATTATCAAAATCACCATTATTGTAGTGCTTGTTCTGCTTTATGGCGAACATTTCGGCATGAGCCTTTCTGGCTTGCTGACCTTTGGTGGTATTGGTGGTCTGGCTGTCGGTATGGCCGGTAAAGATATTCTGAGTAATTTCTTTTCCGGGATCATGCTCTATTTCGACCGTCCTTTCAGTATTGGCGACTGGATCCGTTCACCGGACAGAAATATCGAAGGTACAGTAGCGGAAATTGGCTGGCGAATTACCAAAATTACGACCTTTGATAATCGTCCATTGTACGTACCGAACTCGCTGTTTTCGTCGATCAGCGTAGAAAACCCAGGACGAATGACCAACCGCCGCATTACCACGACCATTGGTTTACGTTATGAGGATGCGGCAAAAGTGGGCGTTATTGTCGAAGCCGTACGTGAGATGCTGAAAAATCACCCGGCCATCGACCAGCGACAAACCTTACTGGTTTATTTCAACCAGTTTGCTGACTCGTCATTGAATATTATGGTTTATTGCTTTACCAAAACCACGGTATGGGCTGAGTGGCTTGCTGCACAGCAAGACGTTTATTTGAAGATTATCGATATTGTACAGTCACACGGCGCGGACTTTGCCTTCCCCAGCCAGACGCTGTATATGGATAACATTACACCGCCGGAACAGGGTCGCTAAATCAGACATCACTGGCGTTATCCACAAGGGTAACGCCAGTTCCCATCACATCAATGCTTCACAATATACATAGTCCGACTGTACGCTACATCTTCAGGGTTATTAATGGGATAACCTTTCAGCCACGGTTTGATTAATCGTCCATTGGTATATTGATAAATTGGTGCAATCGGTGCTTGCTCCATGAGGATTTTTTCTGCCGCGTTGTAATCGGCATTACGCGCTTTAACGGTATTTTCCGTCGATGCCTGGGCCAGAACTTTGTCGTATGCCGGATTGTTAAAGCGTGAAATATTTCCTGAATGCATTGACGTTAATAATGTCAGGAAAGTGGAGGGTTCATTATAATCCCCCACCCATGAGGCGCGGATAACATCAAAATTGCCGGTGTTACGGCTATCGATATAGGTTTTCCATTCCTGATTTTGCAATTTAACATCTACGCCAAGGTTCTTTTTCCACATCGATGCTACAGCAATCGCAATTTTTTGATGGTTTTCTGAAGTGTTATACAAAAGCGTCAGCTTCAGCGGTTTTTGCGGACCATAACCAGCTGCGCTCAACAAAGTTTTTGCCTGCGCATTCAGTTCTTCCTGACTCATTTGTTCAAACGGCGAAGGTTCCGGCGTAAATCCGGCGGTAACATCTGGTATAAAATGCCACGCTGGCTTTTCGCCCGTCCCCAACACTTTTTCGGTCATCAGGCGGCGATCTATCGTCATACTTAATGCCAGGCGAACGCGCTGATCTGCCGTCGGCCCTTTTTGCGTGTTAAAGGCATAATAATAGGTCCCGAGCTGCGGTGGCGTATAAACCTGCCCCGGAATATCCTTCAACAGCTTCTGATACATATTTTTCGGGAAGGATTCGGTGATATCAATATCCCCCGCGAGGTAACGCTTAGTGGCTGCGGATTCCTGATTAATTGGCAGGAAGGTCACTTTTTGCAGCACCGTTTTGGCGTTATCCCAATAATGGGTATTCGGTACCACGACCAGTTTTTCATTGACTACGCGCTCTTTAAGAACATAAGCGCCATTGCCGATCAGATTTCCGGGTTTCGTCCACTCTTTACCGCTTTCTACGTTGGCTTTTTGCACCGGGAAGAAGGCAAAGTTAGCGGTTAAATTCACAAACCACGGCAACGGTTTATCAAGCTGAATTTTCAAAGTATGGGCATCAACTGCGGTGACGCCAAGCTGATCAGGCGTAGCTTTACCATCAATAATCGCCTGTGCGTTGTTGATTCCCGCCAGCGCGGCAAACCATGCAAATGGCGACAATGTTTTTGGGTCCACCAGACGTTGCCAGCTGTAGACAAAATCTTGCGCCGTTACCGGTGTGCCATCCGCCCATTTTGCGTTATCGCGCAGGGTAAAAGTCCAGATACGGTTGTCATTACTTTTCCATTGAGTCGCGACGCCGGGGACAATCTCCCCTTTTTCGTTCTGATTCACCAGACCTTCAAACAGATCGCGAATGACCTGAATCTCTGGCAGGCCCACGGCTTTAGCGGGATCCAGCGACGCAGGCTCATCTTTAATGTGGCGCACCAGCTCCTGCTTCTCTGCCAGTACTGTGCCGCTCGGAACTTCTGCAGCATACGAAAGAGAAATGCTGCTGACCAACAGCGCACAACACGTAACTGAAACAGAGTGCTTCATAAGTTTCCCTCTAACCGACATTAAAATTGATGCGTAATTATTTGTTTCGCCTTAAAGAAATGCAAACAACTTCCATCAAAAAAGTGACAAAGGAAGCATCAAATGTTTTAAGTATCAATATATCAAATCAGATTTAGTGTAAATAATAGACGCCAAAATGCGGCAAAGCACATAGAACACCGAACACTACGTTCGGGCTTCGCACGTTCAAACCAGTTTTCGGTATCATAATCAGCATCTGTCGCCATTGTACGAAGAATAAAAAATAACCAAAACGTTGAAAGGAACTGAGAATA
>NZ_JBQZXE010000204.1:0-3050 GCF_053555855.1 Shigella sp. SIG3 | reverse complement strand
GCCTCGTCTCCAGAAGCAATGCAATCATGGCTGCAAAACAACGCCAATGAGCTGGCGCGCGTCGGTGTTGACCCTAACAGCGTTGCTCAGATGTATCAGCAGAATCCTTCAGGATTTGGTGAGTTTGTTGATCACCTTGGAATGGCTGCTCTTGGTCCGATTGATTACTTCAATGTTCAGGACAAGATGGCTGGTCGTGAAATTGACCGAGGCAGGCTGGCAGAGACAATCCGCAGCAATCAGGCTGGAGAAGCACTTCAGGCGAGAGGGCAAAACCTTTCCTATCAGTCAGCAATGACTGGGCACAATATCGCAGCACAACGCTTGGCTCTGGATCAGCAAGAGTTCGGGTTTAAGATGCAGCAAGCGCAGGAAAAGGCTCAGCAGTTGATTAGCGAAGCACCTAAGCTGTCAGTAAACATGGAAAAAGGCATCGAGACGGCTGTAAACAATGCTACAGCATCATCAAACTCAGCCAATTCTATGAGTGCGCTTGCTCAACAGTTCAGAGCAGAAAAACCAACGACAGGTTTGTTCGGTAACGCACAGAACATGTTCGCAAAACTTACCGGAAGCGATACAACATTGCGTGATTTGCGCATTCGCCAAAATGCCCTTGTTAACAGTCAGGTTCTTAAATTCCTACCTCCCGGCCCAGCAACGGATAAAGACGTTGAGATCGTTCGACAGGGTGCGCCAACTGACATGGATAACCCTGAGACGGTCGCAAGATGGCTTGATGCAATGGCAAACCTTGAGCGACGAAACGCGCAGTTTAATGAGTTTAAAGCCGAGTGGATGAGCGCGAATGGCAACCCTGGACAATCGCGTAATGGCGGTCAGATATTGGGGTTGGATGTTAAAAAAGGTGAATCATTGGGGAGTGCCGTTAAGCGGTATATGTCAATGAATACTGACGCAGCGCCAGCACAAGATTCGACACCTTCAGGAGAACCACGGAATCAGGTTGGATCATATACCTCAAAATCAGGCATTCAATTTACGGTGGAATGATGAAAGTAACTGCAAACGGTAAGACATTTACCTTTCCTGATGGTACGAGCACCGAAGATATTGGCACCGCCATTGATGAGTATTTTGCTGGTCAGGCTGTTCAGCAACAAACAGTTAATCAGGCCAATAATGCACCAACACGGGAAGAACCATCATTGATGCAACAAGCTGGCGATTGGCTCACTGGTGGTCAAAGTGCAGGGCAAATTGCAGAACAGGCTGGTCGTGGTCTGGTAAACATACCATTTGACGTATTGCAGGGCGGCGCAAGTCTGATTAATGCAATCAGTCAGGGGCTTGGTGGACCCAAGGTTTTGGATGATGTTTATCGTCCAGTAGACAGACCGACAGACCCCTACGCGCAAGCCGGTGAAACAATTGGTGGGTATTTAGTTCCAGGAGTTGGAACGGCAGGAAGCATGGCTATTGGATCACTGGCAGAGGCCGCAAATCAGAAAGGCGATTTCGCACAAAATGCAGCTAAAAATGCCGGAGTTAACCTTGCCGCTCAGGGTGTTCTTTCCGCAGCAGCAAAGGGAATAGGGCGTGGAATAACGGCTATAAAAGGTGATATTGCGCCAGAAGTGGCGAAGAAAATTGCCACATCAGAATCGATGGGCGTGACACCAATGACATCTGATGTTATCCCGCCGAAAAATGCTTTCACTCGCGGCCTAACTCAGGATGCCGAGGGGGCTTTGCTCGGGACAGGCTCAAAGCGAGCGGAGCAATATGCAACGCGTAGTAAGCTGGTAAGTAATTATTTTGACCGTTTTGGTGAGTACAACCCTGATGATGTGGTGAAATCTCTTACCACCACGTTAAGGGGGCGGAAGGATGCCGCTGGCGCTGTTATCAATGACGTCACCAATAAAATGGGTAATGCCGCAGTTGATACCACAAATACCATGAATGCTCTGAATACAGCGATCGCAAGACAGGAACGGCTTGGGACGTCTGCCAATCAAAGCCTGCTTACATCCTTGCGTAACCTACGTGAAGAATTAGCAAACCCTGCAACTGATTTGGATGTTACGTTTGATCTCTTGCGTCAGCACAGAACAGCATTTAGATCTAATGTTCAGGGAGATGCTATGGTCTTCCCCAACCAGGCAAAAGCAGCTACCAATATGGTAGAGAATGCAATGTCAAAAGACCTTCGTAACGCAGTTGCTAAAAACCTCGGTGCATCAGACGCAGCAAAATACCTTAAAGCAAATTCCGATTATGCAAACGTTTATAATAAGGTGCTTAATAAAAACATTGCTAACAAGCTCAACAAGGCAAGCAGTGAAGCCAGTCCTGAACTTATAAATACCGTTGTATTAAGCAGAAAACCATCTGACGTGAAACGAATCTGGAGCGCACTGGATGATAAAGGGAAAGATGCTATGCGTGCAGCTTACGTCAGCAAAATAGCGGAAAAGGCCGGTGACTCTCCAGCCAAGTTCATCACTGAAGTTAATAAGCTGAAATCTCAGTCAGGCGGTGAAATTTACAACACTATTTTTTCTGGAAAGCACATGAAAGAGCTTGATGCTCTTCATGAAGTTCTACAGCAAACAGCAAGGTCAGACACCGCAAATGTAGTAACTCAGACGGGGCAATCGCAAGCCAACAGGATAAGGACGATTGGCGCAACTGCGACTCTTGGTGTATCAATGGGGCTTGAGGCTGGTTTTGGTGCAATGATGCGTTTGTATGAGTCCAAAGC
Organism: Shigella sp. SIG3; assembly: GCF_053555855.1. Taxonomy (NCBI): domain Bacteria; kingdom Pseudomonadati; phylum Pseudomonadota; class Gammaproteobacteria; order Enterobacterales; family Enterobacteriaceae; genus Shigella; species Shigella sp. SIG3. The sequence goes on along the minus strand of NZ_JBQZXE010000204.1, from coordinate 322 downwards.
CGCAAGGAATATGCTTCTTCGTTTGGCAAACACCAAAGCAGGAACGGCAGCTTATGAAAGAGCGTTAAATAATGCTGCAAATGCGATACGCCCTATACTTTCAAGCCAAATTACAGCAGAACAATAGATAGATAAATAATTAAATAAGCACATAACTACTGACAGATAACCAACGCAACTATCCAGCTTCGGCTGGTTTTTTTTATGCCCAAAATTCACCGTAGCCACGCTGCGGCGATTCATTGTATCTGGAGCAAATTAAATGACAGACATTACAGCCAATGTGATCGTATCGATGCCTTCGCAACTCTTCACTATGGCT
>NZ_JBQZXE010000203.1:0-3052 GCF_053555855.1 Shigella sp. SIG3 | reverse complement strand
TAAGCGGAAGTAACGTGTCATGCGGGCGTCAGGCTGCCGTAATGGCAATTTGCGCCCGGATCAGGCCGCAGAGGTTAAACTCTGCGGCCTTTTTCGTGCTTACTGCGGGTAAGGCACCCAGTCGCCGCCGTTCAGGCGAACGTACGGTTTATCTTGGTATTGAATAACTACTGCATTTGAGTTCTCGGAGACCGGTGCTGTTTGTGGCAACCCACTGGTGAGTTTTTTCCAGTCAACATTGTCTTCGGTGAAAATCTTGCCATCAAGAACGCGAACCACCAGATCGGAGATAGCCAGGAAGCTGCTCGGTTGGTCAATGACAATCGGTGCCCCCTGATGTGGTGCCTTCATGCCGAAGAATTTCACCCCAACGGGGACGTCTGTGATAGACGGGCTAGGGATATCACGTAGGCCAGATACCTGCATTCTGTCGCCCTTCAGCGCGCCGCCGTGTTCCGGCACCACGACCACCATCACTTTACGACCCGATTTCTCCAGTTCAGTAAAGAAGGCGTCCAGTTCATCAAAGAATTTCTGCGCCCGCGCTTTGTAATCCGCTGTTTTGCTGACCCCCGGATAATGGTTGCCGTCATGCAGTGGAAGCGTGTTGTAGAACGTGGCACTACGGCTGTTTTTATCTTTTTCGGTAACGTCCAGCCAGCGGTTAAGCACGGCGGTATCGTCATAAACCGGCGAACCATCAAAGCCCAGCAAAATAACCGGCAGATTTGTTTGATCCATCAATTCAGTCTGCATGCCGCCATTTTCGCGAACTTCTTTCAAAAAACCGCCGAACTGGCCGTTATGTCCCATCATCAGGTGCTGGGTAAAGCCCAGTTTCGAAAGGTTATCAAACAGATAGCAGTCGTTATTTGCCGGTTGATACAGATTAGTGTGCGAAGTCTGCCCGCAGCTGGCGCGCAGTAAACGGATCGCCGCCGGGCCACTGTAGGAGGTGGCGGAGTTAAAGTTCTTGAACTCAATATCGAAATGCGACCACAGTGGATGCGACATCAACCCGGCGGCTTCTATATCCGACCAGGAAAGCGAACAGATGTTAATCACCAGTAGTTCAAATGGCTGAGCATCAGCGGGCAGCGAAGACGGGAAGGTCGATTTACGTTTCGCCTCCGCGTTATAGAAATTATTCAGCCAGGCGTTAAGGTTCGCCGTTGTTGGCGGTGCAGTTTGTGCGGGCATATCACCCACTACCGGTGCGCCACCCGTCGCCGCAACGGTTGCCGCTGCGTTACCACCCGTCGTTGTTACAGTGGTCGTCGGTTGTCCGGCTGGCCACAAGGAGAAACTTGGTCCCGCCAGGGTAAGTACGTTCAGCCATAGCAGTATGGCAACCACAAAAACGGTAATGCGAATCCATTGTGACAGGAATAACCAGGCCACTAATAAAACAAAAATGGCCCCAATCATCTGCCAGTTAATAAAGCGTGTGACAAGGTCGATTAAATAATCGGTACTGAACCCCGCCACCTGCGAACCCTGGCTCATTATGCTTTCCGGGCCAAGCAACCAGGTGTCATGCCAGAACAAAGCAAAGCCGATCGGCAGGGCAATCCAGTGGCGCAAGCGATGCAGGCTGTAACGCGGAATGGGCATCAGCAGAAACGCGGCAAACACCAAATTGAGGAGCGGGTGGAAGTTAAGATATCCCGCCCACAACAGGCCAAACTTAACCAGAAAATAGAAGTTCCAGCCGGAAAGGCCGCGCCAGTATTGCCAGAGGGAAGAAGGCATGGCGGTATTTTGCGTAAATTGAGTCATTTTTTGGTTGCCCTGGCTTTTTCCGTGCGGCGTAACGTCCCGGCCGGTTTAACATAACGAGGTTTAGCAAAGAACAAACGTAAGGTGTCGCGAATGCGTCGCAAAGAGTGCCGCGCCAGATAGCCCAGCGGGAAAAATATCAGTGCGCAAACGATAATAATTTCAATGATATCGCTGATGGTCATCATGATGAGCGCTCCACAGCATCATCTAACAGTCGCATGGGTTCTGGTATTCGTCGCCAGTGGCGACCATCGTGCTCGGCATTGATGACCGGTTTAGAACTTTGCGTTAAAGGCAGCGGCATTCCCCATTGTTCTGGGGCAAGCAGGCGCATCTGCACCAGCTCGGCACTGATTTGATCATCTTCAAACCAGACCATACGGTTTGAGAAAATGTCGCCAGTAGGCAATGGGAAAATATGATTCAACGCGGTATCCAGATCGTTAATCCGACAGAATGAGAGAAACAGCACCAGCCGATTACCGCCAATGGTCATGATATCGCCGGTACGGTTAGGGCGACATAGCGTCAGGGCTTGCTCAACGCGGATACCCGGTACCGGACGTAGGGCAACCAGAACGCCTTTACCGTGGGCAGGCAAGAGAGGGTTATTCATCATGTTGTTGACGGCATTACAGAACACATCCCACTTCTGGAAACCACGCAGTTTGAGCGGCTGGGTCATTGACAGCAAGGTAGTGATATCTTCCGGTACATAGCGACTAAACTTCTGCCCTTACACGCTTTCGATCATCGTCAGACAACGGGAGAGTGGCGCATTCCACGGAATAACCATATTTGCACCGCAGGCCAATAACAAACGTTCATCGGTGGCGCGCAGGCTAGCGGTATTTTCCCGCACGAGGATTTTCATCGCACTACCGCGCTGGCGACGCAGGGTATGAATGCTGCGGGCCAGTGGCTCGATTTGCGCATTTTGCTGTAAAGAAAAGACCACCGTCGCCGCCTGAGCGGTACGGGCTTCATTGAACAGGACTTCGTTATTGTTGAACAGTTGCCAGTGTTCCGATAGCGGCGGCGCACCTTCCAGTACAGCAACATTACTCAGAATGCGTTTTTCGTCGCTGCGTGGTTGGATCTCCGCCTCTTCGCTTTGAACTAATGTCCAGATACCATTTTGTTGCTGAACGCTAAGCTGCTGACGGGCGCTGACCCCTTTTTCGTTGCACCAGAAGGCAATATCCAGCAAATGTTGGTCACCCTGAAAACGCAAACTGGCAAGACCAAAAAGTGAACGGTATTCCTCAAG
>NZ_JBQZXE010000202.1:0-3217 GCF_053555855.1 Shigella sp. SIG3 | reverse complement strand
ACCCGTGACCTGACGGCTGTTCCGGTAGCGCATCCAGCCAAGTTTTGGCAGAAAAATACGGCTGTTTTCCTGATCGAGCTTAACGCCCTGCGGATAGCGGAATGCATCATTCTGTCACCGCTTTTTGAATCAGGGGAACGCCGACCGCTTCTGGAAAAAGTTTTTGCAGGCCTGCTCAGGGTCTTTCAGTGACTGTTGCAATGGCTGTGACGGAGCATCTTTAATCCATTGCGTTTCAGTGGCATTTTTCCACTCAACCAATCAGGAAGCCATTTTCGCGTAAGGGATGTCTTTGTTACCGGCCTTATGATTCTCATTCTGACGTGCCAGAGTACGACTGAAAACGAAACGACATGCGCCTGCGAAGCGCCTCATTTCACGCGCCTGTTGACCACCGGGTCTTAACCGGAATTTGAATACCTGTAGTCGTTTCACAGGGCAAATTATACTTTGGTCTGTGAAAAAAACTGATATCCGACGCGGAAGGCACTGTGTTTTCCTGATGCATGCTCACCGGGTCTTTGTTACCAAGTACCGACGCCAGATTTTTGACCATGACGCGACAGAAAAACTACGTACTTACTTTTCAAATGTATGTGCTGATTTTGAAGCTGAACTGGTTGAAATGGATGGCGAACCAGAGCACGTCCATCTGTTAATTAACTATCCCCCCAAACTGGCGATATCCAGTCTGGTAAACAAACAGCCTCAAAGGCGTATCGGGTAGGTTACTGCGACGGGATCGGCCAGATATTGCTGCCAGGTATTACCGCAAAGATGTTTTGTGGCGTCCCGGCTATTTTGCCAGTAGCTGCGGAGGTGCGCCAATATCCGTCATCCGCCAATACATTGAACAACAGCAAACACCTGGTCAGGTGAAAAAACGAGCCTTATATCCCCGCCCTGAAGGACGGGCTTTTACGGTGCACTGGATAAGCCTGGAGATTATCTACACCTGCATGGACATCATTGTACTATGCCCCGTACATGCCCCATCACATCCTCAACATCAAAGTATTAGAGCCTTGCAAACCATTATGCGTCTCAGTTTGTCTCATCTATCTTACGCAAAAAAAATAGAACTAATATCAAGCGGCGCTATATTGCGTATTAAATAAAACCACCTCAATTACATTAATAAATCTAAATAAATATCATACAAATAATTTCCATGGTTATTTTTAGGCTATTTAAATTAAAAAAATAAATTATGAGTCAATCATAAATAACAACCTTTAATATAATTTGACTACCAAATTTATATTCGTTCACAAAATAGTCATGCATTGTGTGCAATAGAAACAGTTCAGATAAAAATAGGGATCTACTTCACAATTTAAATGAGAAACTAAAACTTACATCTTGAAATAATCTCATTGATTGGATGAATATTTGTAGTGCAGTGACATCATTTTTAAATAATAGTTCAAATAAAAGGGCTCACGATGAAAAAATTAACAGTGGCAATTTCTGCTGTAGCTGCATCAGTACTGATGGCGATGTCTGCTCAGGCAGCAGAGATTTACAATAAAGACAGTAACAAGCTGGATCTGTACGGAAAAGTTAATGCTAAGCACTACTTCTCTTCTAACGATGCAGATGATGGCGACACAACTTATGTTCGTCTGGGCTTCAAAGGCGAAACTCAAATCAACGATCAACTGACTGGTTTCGGTCAGTGGGAATATGAATTCAAAGGCAACCGTGCTGAATCTCAAGGTTCTTCCAAAGATAAAACCCGTCTTGCCTTCGCTGGCCTGAAATTCGGTGACTACGGCTCCATCGATTATGGCCGTAACTACGGTGTAGCATACGATATCGGTGCATGGACCGACGTTCTGCCAGAATTCGGTGGCGATACCTGGACCCAAACAGATGTGTTCATGACTGGTCGCACCACAGGTGTTGCAACCTATCGTAACAACGACTTCTTTGGTCTGGTTGATGGTCTGAACTTTGCTGCTCAGTATCAGGGTAAAAATGACCGCACTGACGTAACTGAAGCTAACGGTGATGGTTTCGGTTTCTCCACTACTTATGAGTATGAAGGATTCGGTGTAGGTGCAACCTATGCTAAATCTGACCGCACTAATGATCAGGTTATCTACGGTAACAACAGCCTGAATGCATCTGGTCAAAATGCTGAAGTATGGGCAGCTGGTCTGAAATATGATGCGAACAACATCTATCTGGCTACCACCTATTCTGAAACCCAGAACATGACTGTTTTTGGTAATAACCATATTGCCAACAAAGCACAAAACTTCGAAGTAGTTGCACAATATCAGTTCGACTTCGGTCTGCGTCCGTCCGTTGCTTACCTGCAATCTAAAGGAAAAGACTTGGGTGCGTGGGGTGATCAGGACCTGATTGAATATATTGATGTAGGTGCAACCTATTACTTCAACAAAAATATGTCCACTTTTGTTGATTACAAAGTCAACCTGATTGATAAGAGCGATTTCACGAAAGCATCTGGCGTTGCTACCGATGATATCGTTGCTGTAGGATTGGTTTACCAGTTCTAATCTGATTACTCAAAGATATGTTGTGGGAGGCTTTGCCTCCCCAACATATAAGTGGCGCCCTCAAGCCACTTTCCTTAGAAGCACTATCTTGCTTCTGACTATATAAATTACCCTTTATTTTCTGGGACGTTTCAACGCCCCATTTTTAATAATACTCAGTGAACAATTAACGTATCAATTAGATTTAATAACAACGATATCCGTACCTAACCTGATATCTAATGTCATAAGCATCCCTTTAATTATCCCCTCAACCTCTTGTAAATTTCCCACTCTTGAGCTCCACATAGTCCAAACGCCGGATGCAAAAAAAATCACACGTGCATCTCTGAAATTGTGATGGAGGAAGTGAGTATCAATTATATGTGCTTATAAACGTTCCCGATTGGCACAGAAGTCACCGGATTGTTCAGGCTCCAATAGGTTGAGTATGTCGTATTTATTTTCCAAAATAAAAATCGATGCTGTTGCTCCTTAATAAAATACTTTTACTCTCTGGACGCTTTTCTTAGCTCTCTTGGTGTTATCTTAAAACGATTATGGAACCTTTCAGTAAAACGAGAAGGACACTTGTAACCATTTTCCCTGGCAATCTCGCTGATGGGTTTTACTGTCGTTTGTATAGCAGACAACGCATTATTTAACCTCACGTCGTCCAATATACTTTGAAAACTTATTCCCTCGCTTGC
>NZ_JBQZXE010000201.1:0-3414 GCF_053555855.1 Shigella sp. SIG3 | reverse complement strand
ATCTGGCAGCCTGAGTTCACAGATAAAACACTCTCCAGGAAACCCGGAGCGGTTCAGTTAATGACGCTGATTTCTTGTTGGGACATTTACGTGTACTCCTTTTGTTTGCACCCTGAAGTCGCACCCCACTGACCTACTCAAGCCCCCACGTAAAGGGAGACCAGCAGGCAACAGGACGCAAACAGAATGACTTGAGGTAATTGGGGTTAGTGGTCTGCGATGACCATAGAGATGAAGGTTCGACAGCATGTCCGAGCGTGTGTGGTGATAGACTTAAGTCACGAGACCAAAGAACACACAGGCTGACCAGAGGCTGTCTTGCCTCAGGCTGGTGGCTAGCTTGCTAGCGTGGACCACGGTTTCTCGCTTGCCGTCTCTCAGGAGGTCAGAGGCGAGATATGGTCCCTATAGTGATAGTTTAGTCAAACAGGAATGAACTTCGGAGAACTTGACGCGAAAGTGTTCAGTACTTCCAGTAAGACCCGAAGCATGGAGACCACATCATAGCGACCATAATTTTACTTCGGGTTGGCGGGAGTGGAGGCTGGACTTAAAGTTCTTCTTATTGGAATTGTGATAACACAATCCATAACAAGATAAACTCATGGTCTCCTCCAGCCTGCTGGTCAAGACTCAAAGCTCCAACCTCAGACACCACTGATCTAACCTCTTTGAGTTTCCGCCTGTCCACAAATGGATGGCAGACCTCAGTAATGGTGTCTTGGTTCTTCAGTTATCCGCGCAGCGATTATCACAGAGCCAACTTAAAGTCGGATGTGGTCTACTGCTCCCCGCCTGTCAAAAGGGAAGATAGCTTACGTTAAAAGGAATGGTCTCAGGCCAAGGTGATTTAACACTAGGCGTCTGCGGATGGTTTCCAATCGGTCCGCTACCGGAAGCCTGAGACTTAATGAATGTGTGTATGGGTCGTGACTGCTATTAAGGTGGGGACTTAGGGTCTCTCCCCTATAGTGATAGTTAAGGGTCCATTCCTCTATAGTGAGGTGTATTATCGCTCAAGCACTGGGCCACATTGACACACCACTGACGCCAAAAGCTAACATCAGACTTCTGCGCTCGGCTGCTGGAAGGTAACCTTCAGAAGGCCTGTAACCATTATCAGAAATCTCATGGTCAATATGCTTTGCCATTTCAATGTATTTTGCAAGGCGCTCAACAGTTAATCCCCGAAATTGTTCAGAGTTTACCGCCAGGACACTTTTTGCAATATCGTCTTGGTTATCCAAATGATCCGCCGAGAAATTAAAGCTCGAAGTATACGAATCGCCGTGAGCAATAGCGTCTCTTACCTCAAGACACTCTTTGATAATTTGGTAAGGTTTTGTCCCCATATAATTGTTTATACCGCACAATTTTAACGTATTCTTGTGCATTGTCTTTCTGCACTCTTTCTGCGTCTTATCGTAGCCGGGGTCAACCTGTTTTCTATAGAAGATGAACATTGCCTCAATAGCAAAAGCAGTAAATATTATACCTGTGCGGCAATGATGCTCACGTTGCCAATCTTCCGAAGCCATTCCAGCCAGCCCCAAACAAGTTTCAGCAGTATTCATACATTCATATGAAGGCTTATTTTCTTTGCTAACTAAAAATTCTTTGACCATTACGTCCTCACATTCCGCTATCCCTATGCGATTACTTTCCGTCTATTTTTTTTACTGACAATGACTCCGCTAATTTTTCTTTCAGCGTTTCCACCTCGACCTCTTTCGCGTAACGGTCGTAAGTTATAGACCCTGAGCTATGACCCATAATCGCCTGAGCATACGCTAACTCGACCCCATGTTGTTTTAACTGGGTCGCAACTGTATGTCTAAACGAGTGAAAAGCTAAGCCGCTACGGTCAGCGAGGACTTTGGGCAGCAACGTTCGGTTAAACCACTTGCTAACCTGCTCACCGTAGCCGTTCTTCATTAGCTTGAGGCCATTGAACACCATAGCATTATCACCCTCAGTCTTTCTACGGTCTTCCACGAGTGACATAAAGTCAGCCAATACAAAACCATAAGCACCATCTACCAACGGGACACAGCGGTCACTGTGGGCGTTCTTGATACTCTTACCCGGCAGGCTGCTATCGTCTTCGTTGATATGGATAAAAACGGTCCCAGCCTCAGTGGTCCTGACATCTTTAACCTGAAGTTGGGCCACCTCGTTAAGTCTCGCACCTGTAATCGCAGCCAGAGCGGTGACGTAATAATGGTATGGCTTACCTGAGGTCTTCTGCGAGTACGCTTTAGCTGCGACCAGTAGTTGCCCTACCTGCTCAGGACTGAACGCATCACGAGCGTCGGAGGCTTTACGCTGAGGGACTTTCAGCTCAAGACCTTCGGTCAGGTTCTTAGCTATCAAGTCGTTGCGTACCGCCCACTTAAACACAGCAGCCATCTTGATAAGATATTTATTGTTAATGGTAACGACGTCCAGACAGTCAGTCTTAGACTCCCGGTTCAGCAAGTCAGACAGCGGCATAGACTTAAAGCGTTGCTTGCGGTTCTTCGGTAGCTGCTGGAGGACTTCACGAACTCTGAGCATATCTGCACGGGTCGCCTTGCCGACATCCTGAATATCCAGATAGTCGAATATCTCGATTAGCGTAGAGTGTGACGCTCGGTTTTCGCTTAGGGTCGCTGGCTTCCAGTTCTGGGCGTTCTCCTGCTCGTACTGCTCAATGAGAGACGCGAGGGTCAGTGCTTTAGGTTCAGGGACTTCAGGTTCCGCCAATACAGATAGGGAGACGGACGGTCTTAGACTGCCAGTCTCAGGCTCAAGGTAAGACAATAGGCCAGAGCTATCGCCATTGAGTCTATCCTGACAGGCCTTAAGCACACCGATAACGTCATTAATATAGCGATGCTGGTCTACAGTCAGACGCTCGGTCGCTACAGCTTCCCGAAGTTTGGACTTAATGTCATCGTACTGGTCAACGTAAAGCTGGTAGGACTCCGGGTCGTTCAGGTCATCACGGCTGACACTAAGTTCCCACTCGACAATGGTCTTCAGGTGCTCCCGTAGCTCCTCATAAGAGGCGTTAGGGTTGTCTGCATGGATTGCTTTAAGTGCTGACTTGATGTGCCGTGAGTGAGCCATAGCGGTACGTCTATCCTTGGTCCGTAAAGATACTGACGCTAGTTTATAACGGTTGTGAGAAGGAAGCGAAGCGGTCAGGCGACTAGTGGTCTTCATCCTAAGACGGATGTAAAAGACACCATTACGCTGATAAAGGTAGGTTCTTGACTTGAGCATGTACTGAGACCTTAGGTCTGCTCACTACTTCAACAAAGTTAGTCACAGTGTTGGTTACAGTGAGTAAAACTATCGGAAGGCGTTAAGCCGTATCCCTTAGGATTCAGTAAGTTAGTAGACTTTAAGAAGTGTCATGGAGCGGGCGAA
>NZ_JBQZXE010000200.1:0-3450 GCF_053555855.1 Shigella sp. SIG3 | reverse complement strand
AAGAACCTCGCTTAGGCCTGTGTCCATATTACGTGGGTAGGATCAATGACCCATCTCCTACATTTTATTAACGCAAAAGAATAAGTGATTTTGCGCGAGAGCTTCAATCAGTTTATCCCCGCAGTGGCAAAGTGTTCGCTTTTGCCGACTGGACAGTGGCAGTGCCTGTCTCTACTGCGCCATCGCTGAACAGTGCAGAATTAGCAACGTTTGCTTTTGGCACAAAGCATACGCCCATTCTCACGCGAATGCTTTGCCCTTGACTTGCCAACAACCGAATTGCTTGCTCTGCAGCTATGTTTTTTTATTAGAATATTCGCCACTAAATAAATTATAATAAGTTGATTTTATTAGATATCTATCAGAATCTATATGGTCAGCACGAGTTGCATGCTCTAATGTTTCAAATGCCAGGGTATGTGCGGCTTCAGCAAATATCTCAGGCCAACCTTTACTCAGCATCGACAGTCCTTTAAGGACTCTTATCTGAATCTCCCTCATACTGGCACCATCGCGCGCGACAGGTGAGAAAAAGTCTTCCAGTAGATCGTTATTCTGAAGTGGTGCAACATGTACTGAAGGATATTTCACTTCTATTTCATCAGATTTATTCTGCGCGTAAGTGGAAAGTATACGAACACCTCTGCCAATGACATCAATGGCGGTTCCAGGATCGTTCACTGCAGGGGAAAGGGCCCGGCAGGCTATTTCGGCCATGACGCTAAGACAAAATCGAGGATCCTGAGCAAATGAACGTGCATCCGAGACAATAATCGTCTCAAGTAAATCGGTGTTGATTGACGACTCCTGGCCCTGACTCAGGTACAAAACTGGCATGGACGGATGTATGAAACTGCCTGGCTGCGCCACGAGGTATACATGACGGGGATCATTGGTCAGCAGCTTGCTAAGTTTCACCATATCAATATATTCAACATAGCCAATCTTCTTCGGATAAACTGCAACCGTTCCTTTCGGCTGTTCATTGTTCTCAAGCCATGGATATCCACCGAGACAGGGATTTCTTGCTCTCGCAATAAATGTTTCGATGGCCGCCTGTTCTACTTGTGCCGTTGTCTCACCAACCCTCCCCAGAGAGGTCAAATGCTGTATCCAGCGAAGCAATGTGATGAGGATTAAGGCAATGACAACCAGTGTGACAATGAATAAAATGACTCTCCCCCTTTCTCCATAAGCTCCCATATTGAGGGCAATAATCCCTACCAGACTGAAGAGAAAAGAACCGATGAAGGTGGCCAGTACATTTTGTGTGGTGACGTCTTCAACAACTAAACGCGTAGCTCTGGGAGTCACATTAGTAGTGGCTGAACCGTAGGCTGTGACCATGATACTCAGCGAAAATGTGGTCACTGCCAGCATACTCGATGCCAGTATGTTCAGAATGTTATCGACTGCTTCCGCACCAACCTTCACGGAAACCGACTCAGGTATCATTGATTTAAAAAGAATTGATAAAAGGGCCGTTATTATCGCGACAATTGCGAATAACGTTGCCCTGAACCATAGTTTTTTAATTGTCTGCTTCAGCATCCATTTCCAGCGTGAAATCATTCTGCATTCCCTCATATTGCGGCCGGGATAATAATTGCCGCCCCCAGGACGGCATGTTGCTATTAACGAACCAGGTGCAGGAAGTGCAGGTGTTTTTCGTACTGGTCCAGTATGTCATTAATCAGCTGTTCCTGGTTCCAGCCCATCACATCATAATTTTGACCGCCTTCTTTGAGATAAACCTCAGCGCGATAATATCGATGTTGTTCAGTCTGCTGCTCATCATTATCCATTGCGGCGAGCGCGAAGGTCGGTGAGATATACCCGCGAAGCCTCACTTCATATATAAAATTCAGCTCGTTGCCCAAATCGACTTCAAGACGAATACGATCGTCGACTGCATCACTAATGTGGCTTATCGTCCCCTGCTTGTTCAGTTCCTCCTGAACCAGCGTCATGGCAGGCTGGATAACGTCGTCCATAAAACGTTTCACAAGAGATCGCTTCGGCAGATACGCGATATTGCGTAACCTTCTCTGCCAAGGAATTGGGTTACGTGCAGCCGTAGGAGCAATTGTCGCCATGCTCAGGCTTTCACGCTTGGTCAAATCCCGGCGCAAAGCTTTTAAAAGTCCGTATATAGATATTAGTAAGATCACTGAGAAGGGCAATGCACTCGCTATTGTCACCGTTTGCAGCGCACTTAGCCCTCCGGCAAGGAGAAGCGCAATTGCAACAATGCCCATGAGCGAGGCCCAGAATATTCGCTGCCAGACGGGTGTGTTTGCCACTCCACCTGATGCCAGAGTATCCACAACCATTGCCCCCGAATCAGCAGACGTTACAAAGAAGACGATGACCATCGCCATTGCAATGAATGACAGCACAGAAGAGAACGGGAAATGCTCCAGGAAATTAAACAGGGCCAGCGCCACATCCTGCTGAACAGTATTGGCGAGGTCTGTGGCCCCCTGGTTCATAATGAGATAGATCGCGCTGTTACCAAACACCGTCATCCACATTAGCGTAAAACCCGCGGGAACAAACAGCACGCCGGTGACAAACTCGCGAATGGTTCGCCCGCGGGAGACCCGTGCGATGAACATCCCCACAAACGGCGACCATGAAAGCCACCATCCCCAGTACAGTAATGTCCAGCCCCCCAGCCAGTTGCTCGACTTGGGCTCATACGCGTAAAGGTTGAACGTTTTACTCACCAGTTCCGAAAGATAACCGCCCGTATTTTCCACAAATGACTTCAGCAGAAGCACGGTTGGTCCCAGACACAGGACCAGCGCCAGGAGCAACAAAGCCAGACCCAGATTGAGTTCAGACAGGATACGTATTCCCTTATCCAGACCGGACACCACTGAAATCGTCGCTAACCCCGTGATGACCACGATCAGAATTACCTGCACCGTTTCATTGATGGGCACCCCGAAAAGATGGTTCAAACCGGCATTCACCTGCAAAACACCGTAACCCAGTGATGTCGCAACGCCAAAGACCGTGCCTATAACAGCGAAAATATCAACCGCATGTCCTACAGGTCCGTATATGCGATCGCCAATAATGGGATAGAGTGCGGAGCGCAGAGTTAAAGGCAGACCGTGACGGTAACTGAAGAACGCCAGAATCAGCGCCACAATGGCATAAATTGCCCATGCGTGCAGTCCCCAGTGGAAAAAGGTCAGACGCATTGCTTCCTTAGCTGCCGCAACGGTTTCTGGAGTGCCAACGGGTGGCGAAAGATAATGCATTACAGGTTCGGCAACGCCAAAGAACATCAGGCCGATCCCCATCCCTGCCGAAAAAAGCATCGCAAACCAGGAGTGGTAGCTGAAATCAGGCTGCGCATGGTCCGGGCCCAGCTTGATATCACCGTAGCGTGAGAGTCCAAGGAACGTGACACTCAGTAAAATCAGGGCCACAGCAAGG
>NZ_JBQZXE010000199.1:0-3529 GCF_053555855.1 Shigella sp. SIG3 | reverse complement strand
ATTAATAGGTATGACTATTGCGGCACGTTATTTTTACACTGGTTATAAAAGTTGCCGTTTGCTGAATAATTAATCGGGTAATGTGATAACAAACCTTGTCCCCCGCGCATCTGACGTTACCGCAACCGTGCCTTTATGCGCGACAACAATCGATTTCACTATCGCCAGCCCAATACCGCTACCTTCACCTTTTCGCTGGCGGGAGGGGTCAACGCGATAGAAACGGTCAAACAATCGCGGTAAGTGCTCGGGCGCAATGGGCGTACCGGGGTTTTCGACGGAAACTTGCACCTGGTGATCGACCGTCTGACAGCGCACTACAATTGTCTCTCTGGTTGGCGTATAACGCAGGGCATTAGAAAGCAGGTTGCTTAGCGCCCGACGCAGCATCAACGGATCGCCCGCAACCTGACGTTTGTCGCCAACAAACCGCAACTCCACGCCGCGATCTTCCGCTAGCGCCTCGAAAAAATCGAACACTTTGCCGACTTCATCCGCCAGGTTGAGCATTTTCTTTTCGGGGATTAGCTGGTTGTTATCGGCCTGAGCGAGAAACAGCATATCGCTGACCATTTTCGCCATTCGCGTCAGCTCTTCGAGATTAGAGTAGAGCACATCTTCCAGCTCCTTCTGGCTGCGCGACTGGCTGAGGGCGATTTCCGTTTGCGTAATGAGATTAGTAATTGGTGTGCGAATTTCGTGGGCGATATCCGCTGAGAAATTGGACTGGCGAGTAAAGACATCCTCAATACGCTCGATCATATGGTTGAACGACAGTACCAGCTGTTCCAGCTCAATCGGCACGGTCTGCGGGTCAAGGCGAACGTCGAGATCTTTCGAGGTGATATTCTGGATTTGACGGCTGACGCTGCGGATCGGCGCGTGACCTTTATGTACCGCCAACAGCACGATAAAGACGATCAGGATGCTGATTACCGATGCGGTCATAATAAGTTTATTCATCAAATCATTTATGTAATGAAGATGAAAATCGATCGACAGCGCGATGTAGAGCGTATAAATCGGTTTGCCGTCCACCAACGGGCCAACCGGCAAGTTAATCATCCGCCAGTTGCTGTGTTCCATATGCCCGTGACCGTGGCCTGGCATCATAATCGTCGGGCCGGAAAGGAGATACACCTCGCCACCCCGCGCGTCTTTATCGGGTATGGCATCACGTGCAAACTCGCGGATATCAGGCGCACCGGGGGAGTGATACACCGTTTTGCCGTGGCTATCTGCCAGGGAAATCAACACGTTGGAATAACCACTGACGATATCTTCCAGCGTCATTAAGCGTCGGGCTTGCGTTTCGTCAGGGTGATTTAGTACCCGTTCAAGGGTGGCGCTAATCTCTTTTAAATCATTAATGTCCTGCTCGGCAAAATGCACTTTTACTGAGTGGATCATGATCCATGCAAAGGCGAAAAACGCCGCGATGGTGGCCAGGCTGATAAAAAAGGTCAGGCGGGTTGCCAGCGAAAACGGGCGCTGAAATGGCTTACTGACCATCCGGCACCTCAAGCATGTAACCCACGCCGCGCACGGTTTGAATCAGCTTCGGCTCAAAGTCGTTGTCGATTTTGCCGCGTAGCCGCTTCACCGCCACATCAATGGCGTTAGTGTCGCTGTCGAAATTCATGTCCCATACCTGCGAGGCGATAAGCGAGCGGGGCAGCACTTCGCCCTGATGGCGGAGAAAAAACTCCAGCAGAGTAAATTCTTTACTGGTCAGAGTGATGCGCGTGCCGCTGCGGGTGACTTTGCGGCTGACGAGATCGACCATCAGATCGGCAACCTGAAACTGACTTTCGATAATCACCGCCGCCCCGCGCCGCAGGAGAGTGCGCACCCGCGCCAGCAGTTCAGCAAAAGCGAACGGTTTCACCAGGTAGTCATCTGCCCCCAACTCCAGCCCCTTGACGCGATGTTCAATGGTGCCAAGCGCGGTAAGCAACAGAATCGGCATCCCTTTATTGGCGGAGCGCAACATGCGCACGATATCCCAGCCGTTCACGTCTGGCAGCATAATATCGAGGATTATCAGGTCATAATCACCGGTCATCGCCAGATGGTAGCCATTCAGCCCGTTGTCGGCCAAATCGACCACAAAACCGGCTTCGGTTAACCCTTTGGTCAAGTATTCTCCGGTTTTCTTTTCATCTTCGACAATCAACAGTTTCATATTTCCTCCGCATGTTGCCCGGGCAATTCTAGAGTAGCGGGATCAGATGGCAATCGCTTATTGGCAAAATGACAATTTTGTCATTTTCCTGTCACCGGAAAATCAGAGCCTGGCGAGTAAAGTTGGCGACATAAAATCACCAGAAATTATGAGCCTATGTCTCCTTGTAAACTTCTGCCATTTTGTGTGGCCCTTGCGCTAACTGGTTGTTCACTGGCACCGGATTATCAGCGTCCGGTAATGCCCGTACCGCAGCAGTTCTCACTCAGCCAGAACGGCCTGGTTAACGCAGCGGATAACTACCAGAACGCGGGCTGGCGCACCTTTTTTGTTGATAATCAGGTGAAGACGCTGATTAGCGAGGCGCTGGTGAATAACCGGGATTTGCGCATGGCGACGCTGAAAGTGCAGGAGGCACGGGCGCAATATCGTCTGACCGATGCCGACCGCTACCCACAGCTCAATGGCGAGGGCAGCGGCAGCTGGAGCGGCAATCTTAAAGGCGATTCAGCCACGACGCGGGAGTTCTCGACTGGCCTTAACGCCAGCTTTGATCTCGATTTTTTCGGTCGCTTAAAGAACATGAGCGAAGCCGAGCGCCAAAATTATTTAGCCACTGAGGAAGCCCAGCGCGCGGTGCATATTTTGCTGGTTTCTAATGTCGCGCAAAGCTATTTCAATCAGCAGCTGGCGTATGCGCAATTGCAAATAGCCGAAGAAACGCTGCGTAATTATCAGCAGTCATATGCGTTTGTCGAAAAACAACTGTTGACCGGTAGCAGCAATGTTCTGGCGCTGGAACAGGCTCGCGGGGTGATAGAAAGTACCCGCAGTGACATCGCTAAACGTCAGGGGGAACTGGCGCAGGCGAATAATGCATTGCAACTGTTATTGGGAAGCTACGGCAAGCTACCGCAAGCGCAGACAGTAAACAGCGGCAGCCTGCAAAGCGTTAAATTACCGGCGGGCTTGTCGTCGCAAATCTTATTGCAGCGCCCGGATATTATGGAAGCTGAACACGCGTTAATGGCGGCTAATGCTAATATTGGTGCTGCGCGTGCGGCATTTTTCCCGTCTATCAGCCTGACCAGCGGAATATCAACCGCCAGCAGCGATCTGTCGTCATTATTTAACGCTAGCAGCGGGATGTGGAATTTTATTCCTAAAATGGAGATCCCCATTTTTAATGCCGGACGCAACCAGGCCAATCTGGATATCGCCGAAATTCGCCAGCAGCAGTCGGTGGTGAATTATGAACAGAAAATCCAGAACGCTTTTAAAGAGGTGGCAGATGCGCTGGCATTACGTCAAAGCCTGGACGATCAAATCAGCGCCCAGCAGCTG
>NZ_JBQZXE010000198.1:0-3666 GCF_053555855.1 Shigella sp. SIG3 | reverse complement strand
GATTTGCTAAAGGTTGGGACTTCGTAGCTGGTGGGGTTGTTTGTGTAAGCGTAGGAGTTGTGCTTGTTGCGTTCTCTTGATGCCTGAAGCATCGCTCTAAATTCTGCGTCTCTCATTCATATTCTGCCCCTCATAACATGTTATTATTCTGTTAACTTATATATACAATGCTAGCATTTTCAAAGACTAATACCAAGTATTTTTAACAATTTCGTAACATCTGCGGTGTAATGGGTTTATGGGGAGAGTAAAATATGAGGCGTGGCTATGTATCTGGTCACATGGTTATTGCATTGCACACAGACCTCTTCAATCGCTCTGTAACGAGTTAAATGACCTCTTCAGGTCAACTCATAAGGTCAGGTACTTTTTTGTGTCAGAATGCGATTGAGAGCGCCTTACAAGGAAAACTAATGGTAAATCTCCCTCCTGAGCTGGGGTCACCTGATGTATGGGCTGGTGGAGGTATTGGACTTATTGCAGATCTGCTACTTCGTTACGTCCTCGTCAGAGTGCTTGTTGTCTTTAAACTGTTCGGTCGCACATGGACGCTTGACCTTAAGGATAATGACCACACAGACCCCCGTTAAACTCCCTTCAAAACCCCCCTGTACGAGATGGCATAGGGGCATCTTTAGCATTTTGTGCTATCTGTTAAAAAATAGCCTGACAGAACCGGAAGACTGTATCTATCAAGTATTCACCTCTCTGACAGTAACCTCTAAAAGCTCTTATTTTTCAATGAGTTGTAACCACCCAATATAGAGAACTGACAAGTCTCTTCACAGACAACTCTGCAACCTTAACAGTAACTTCTAAAAATGCTTATCTTTCAAAGGGTTGTAATTAGCCAATATAATAGCTGTTCAGTTTCTTCACAGAGAACTTCAAAGGTTAACTTCACCCATAGAGCGACACCCCAGAAAGGGAAGCTCCCTTCTAATTGGTATTGTTACCAATCCCTAAACCGACTTTCTTAACCAGCCCTTTACGTTATTCGTTCACAGTGTTGATAAGTGGTTTTGCCCTCTGTTTCTGTTATCATCGGGCTTACCTTATCAGGGCTTTGAAATGTCCCTGTAAATCCTCTTAACGGGAGAGAAAGAACATAGTGACCCCAAGCGAAGCGCCCCTCTTAGTATATTTCTTAATCGCCTCTTTAGCATTTAGTGCTTTTTGTTAAGTTTAGCACTTTTTGCTAAAGACAAAACACTTGACAAAATGGCAGGATTGTTCACCTAGCCCTCTTAACAGACTTTTAAGAGACTTTGAAACAGCCTGTTTAACAGGTCACTACCTCTGGTCTTATCGTTCCCTCTCTTCCGTTCCCTCTCTTCTTGGTAGTTCTGTTAAAGTATTTTTTCAGGTATCTCTTACAGTCACTGTTAAGATAGAACCTACCTTCGGTTTCATGGTTCTCTTCCTCCCGTTAAACACTCTTATCAAGCCCTCTGCATAATCACTACCAAGAATCTTACAAGGTAATATCCAGACCTCTTATAGCTGACCTGATACAGAAACATTACAGGCATACTCTCTAACATTACAGGCATACTCTCTAGATACTATCAAGGGACACTAAGCGGGAGAGAGGGGATATGTGACCATAGGGGAACCCCTCCTACTTAAAAGAACTATTTGACATCACTGTGATGGTTGTTTAAGATGCAACTGTGCAGACACCTTCATCGGTTCTCTACGCTTCCTTATAGTCTGGCGGGGTAGGGTATGGCTTGGTAAGGTGGGGTACGGTTAGGTCTGGTATGGGTGGATTGTCGTAGCCACGATTAAAAATCGACTTGTAAAGGGACTCTTCGTGAAGTAATTCATTACTGAATCACCTACGGGAGTCCTTTTTAGTTTGTATAAAATCTGTACAGTAACTTTTCAGACTCTGAAAATTTTTATAAAATCATAGTAGCCCCTCTTCAAATTCCCTCTCTGAGAATCTTCAAAAATATCTGACAGATGTCTGTAGCTGCTAAGTACCTGTTACACCAGCTATGTGATCCCCTTTGCAAAAAAGCCAAATATCAGCTACATCCATGTAACTATTCAGTAACTTATTTAGCAAGTCTGTAATAAGTTGCTCTAGAGATTCCTAATTCTTCCTGAATCTGCAACCTCGTCTTACCTTGTGAAATAAGCGTCTGTACAGCCTCTGAAGAAGCTTTTACAGGCCTCCCCATATGTACCCCTTCAGCTTTAGCACGTTCAATACCAGCCTTTCTACGTTCACTGATAAGGTCTTTTTCAAGGTCAGCTAAACCAGCCATCATAGTAAGCATTGCTCTACCGATTGGTGTTAATAAGTCAAAACCTTCACGTAGAGAAACAACCCTCACACCTTTAGTCTGTAGTGCCTCCACGTTAGAGAGCACATCAACGGTATTACGCCCTAAACGGTCAATAGCTACCACAACTAACGTATCGTCACACCTTACATAGTTCATCATGTTTCTAAAACCATCTCTGCTGGTGGCCTTTGTAGCTCCTGAGACAGCCTCATCAATAAACCATTTATCGACCTTGTGAACCTTCTCTATCTGTAGTTTCTGGTTGTCTACAGTCTGGTCTTGTGTTGATACCCTGCAATAACCAATCACCGCCATAATGTTCCCCTTAGAAGTCTCAAAAGTTAGTCTCATAAGTTTAGCTGTCTCATAATCCAAAAACAACCTTTTGAGACTACTTGAGGGTGCATTCTACCGTTACGTTGAAAGTGTCTCAAAAGGAAGTCCTTTTAAGACTGGTTATGAAGGAGCTATGAAGATTTTAGGAGGGTAACTATAACCATCACTTTCTAACTTTCACGTAGGAAATCGTTAAGTTTCTTGATAGTTACACCATGTGACCAAACATCTATATATCGTTATATAGTCCTGTATATAGCACTTTTCTAGGAGTCGAGAGAGGAACGACTAACACCCTGCATAGTTCCCTGAAAAGAGACTTCACAGATTCTCTATATATTTCAATAAGTTATGCTAAAAAGAGACTATACCGATACTGCATAGAATTTGTGTAAAACTGCTTAGATACTTGGAAATCTACTATTAAATTGCATAGTCATTCACCTGATATTGTCCTGTTTTTAACAGGTCTCCTAGAAAACCGAATAGACTTCATTCAAGGGTTATTGAAGTCATAATCATTTCAGTAGAAAAACCAGGCCTCGATTTTAAATGCAAATAGCAATCATATTCAATAAGGCAAGACGATCAGGATCAGTGAAAATGTCATTTTTGGCGTAATTACCCTTACTTTATGCATGACCTTAACAAAGACATCATCTTTCCGTTGCAGATCTTCGCCCTTTCAAATAACGTACTTTACAACTTTCCCGAACAAGGAGTTGTGCCCGTGTTGTATGTTATTTACGCTCAAGACAAAGCTGATAGCCTCGAAAAACGCCTTTCCGTTCGTCCGGCACATTTAGCACGTTTACAGTTACTGCATGATGAAGGTCGTTTGTTGACAGCTGGTCCAATGCCAGCGGTAGACAGTAACGATCCAGGGGCTGCGGGATTTACTGGCTCAACCGTTATTGCTGAATTTGAATCGCTGGAAGCAGCTCAGGCCTGGGCCGATGCTGACCCGTACGTAGCGGCAGGAGTCTATGAACACGTTTCAGTGAAACCATTTAAGAAAGTGTTCTGAGTAGTG
>NZ_JBQZXE010000197.1:0-3678 GCF_053555855.1 Shigella sp. SIG3 | reverse complement strand
TTTCTTGATTAAATAAAATGGAGTTTTACATGAAGGCTTTCAATAAGCTGTTTTCCCTCGTTGTTGCATCTGTTCTGGTTTTCTCTCTTGCTGGCTGCGGTGACAAAGAAGAATCGAAGAAATTCAGCGCCAATCTGAACGGCACTGAAATTGCCATTACCTATGTCTACAAAGGTGACAAGGTGCTTAAGCAATCTTCTGAAACCAAAATTCAATTTGCCTCCATTGGTGCAACCACCAAAGAAGATGCTGCCAAGACACTTGAGCCGTTAAGCGCCAAATACAAAAACATCGCGGGTGTTGAAGAAAAATCAACCTATACCGATACCTACGCGCAGGAAAACGTGACTATCGATATGGAAAAAGTGGATTTTAAAGCCCTGCAGGGTATTTCAGGAATCAACGTTTCTGCTGAAGATGCCAAAAAAGGTATCACTATGGCGCAAATGGAACTGGTGATGAAAGCCGCTGGTTTTAAAGAAGTGAAATAATCTGTCGGCGGCCATGTTTCGCATGGCCGCCATACCCGTCTTAGCTTTTCTTCACATGCTGGCGCGCTGCCAGTCCACGCAGAAAATAACGTAAAAATTGATCGCCGCATTCGCGGAAGTTTTTATGATCCGGTGCGCGCATCATCGCTGTAATTTCCGGCATCGAAACGCGGAACTGCTGTTCGGTGAGGATAGCCAGAATGTCATCGGTTTTCAGCGAAAACGCGATGCGTAATTTTTTCAGCACGATGTTGTTATTAATGCGACGTTCCGGCTCCAGTGCCGGAGCAGACTCATCCTTGCCGCGTTTTTCATAAATCAGGCCATTGAGGAATGACGACAAAACAATGTCCGGACAACGCTGAAAACCCTCTTCGTCTTCTTTACGTAGCCAGACGGCGATCTGTTCCGCGGTGGCTTCGACATTATCCAGCGCCAGAATACGCACCAGGTCATTATTATTGGCTTTCAAAATGTAGCGCACGCTGCGCAGAATATCGTTACTTATCATGAGGCCTTCAGGTGTTGATGAGGCAAAAAGCCATTTTAGCAGTCTTTTACAGGCCAATCGCCTCTTTTAAGCTTTTCAGATAACGGCGGCTGACCGGCACGGTTAAGCCATTACGCAAAATCAACTCGGCCTGGCCGTTATCTTCCAGACGAATCTCCTGTAAATGCGCGAGGTTAACCAGATACTGACGATGGCAGCGCAGTAGTGGTGTACGACTTTCCAGGGTACGTAATGTCAATTCGGTAAAGCCCTCTTTCCCTTCGTGGCTGGTAACGTAGACACCGCTCATCCGACTGCTGACAAATGCCACATCTTTCATTTGCAGCAAATAAATCCGACTATGCCCCGTACAAGGGATAAATTTCAGCGCCTGTTGATTTTCCGGTAACAGCGAAACATCCTGCTTGCTGCGCTCCTGACGCAATCGCGCCAGCGTTTTCTCCAGTCGCGCTTCATCAATTGGCTTCAGCAGATAATCAAAGGCATGTTCTTCAAAGGCTTTAATAGCGTATTCGTCAAACGCAGTGAGAAAAACAATATACGGGCGATGTTCCGGGTCAAGCATCCCCACCATTTCCAGACCACTGATGCGCGGCATCTGGATATCGAGAAACAGCACATCCGGGCGCAGTTTATGCACCGCGCCGATCCCTTCCACGGCGTTTGAACACTCTCCAACGATTTCAATATCGCTCTGCTCCTGCAAAAATATACGCAGGTTCTCCCGTGCTAACGGTTCATCATCGACAATTAAGACTTTAATCATGCCTCGTCCCTCCATGGTAGTCGTAACGTTATTCGGGTGTAACTATCAGGCTCACAGGCGACGCTTATTCCATAGTCATCGCCAAACCGTTCACGTAAACGCTTATCCACCAGATTCATCCCCAGCCCACTGGCATTGGTTACCGGTTGATACAAACCGGCATTGTCTTCGATCTCCAGCATCAAATGTTGCCCCTCACGTCGGGCGCTGATTGCCACTCGCCCTGTATCCAGCAGTTGTGATGTCCCATGTTTAATGGCGTTTTCCACTATCGGTTGCAGGGTAAACGCGGGCAATTGCTGCTGGGATAATTCTTGCGGAATAGCAATGTTGACCTGCAACCGCGACTGGAAGCGCGCCTTTTCAATTTGCAGATAAGCGTTCACATGTTCAATTTCGTCGGCGAGAGTAACAAACTCCGAAGGCCGCTTTAAGTTTTTGCGGAAAAAAGTGGAAAGATACTGCACCAGCTGGCTGGCCTGTTCGCTGTCGCGGCGGATCACCGCTTTAATGGTGTTAAGCGCATTAAACAAAAAATGAGGATTCACCTGGGCGTGAAGCAGTTTGATTTCTGACTGGGTGAGCATCGCTTTTTGCCGCTCATATTGCCCGGCAAGAATCTGCGCCGAAAGCAGTTGCGCAATCCCCTCGCCCAGCGTGCGGTTTATTGAACTGAATAAACGGTTTTTGGCTTCATACAATTTGATGGTGCCCATCACGCGCTGATTTTCGCCACGCAACGGAATTACCAGAGTCGACCCCAGTTTGCATTGCGGATGCAAAGAGCAACGATAAGGTACTTCGTTGCCATCAGCGTAGACCACTTCACCGGTTTCAATCGCTTTTAAGGTGTAAGTCGAAGAAATCGGTTTGCCGGGTAAATGGTGGTCGTCACCAATTCCGGTAAAGGCCAGCAATTTCTCTCGATCGGTAATCGCGACTGCACCAATATCCAGCTCCTGATACAGCACCTGAGCCACTTTCATGCTGTTCACTTCGTTAAACCCCTGTCGCAAAATGCCTTCCGTCGAGGCTGCCACTTTCAGCGCAGTGGCAGAAAAAGCCGAAGTGTATTTTTCAAACATCGCGCGTTTATCGAGCAATATACGCATAAACAGCGCCGCGCCGACGGTATTGGTGACCATCATTGGCGCAGCAATATTACTCACCAGACGCACCGCATCTTCATAAGGTCGGGCGATCGCAAGGATGATCAGCATTTGCACCATTTCAGCGACGAACGTGACGGCACCGGCGGTAATGGGGTTAAAGACTTTATCAGTGCGCCCGCGACGGATCAGGATGCTGTGTACCAGGCCGCCGAGCAATCCTTCAACGATGGTTGAGATCATGCAACTTAGCGCGGTCATGCCCCCCATCGAATATCGATGTAAGCCGCCGGTCAGACCAACCAGCCCACCGACGACCGGACCGCCGAGTAAGCCGCCCATTACCGCGCCTATCGCACGGGTATTGGCAATAGAATCGTCAATGTGCAACCCAAACCAGGTGCCCATGATGCAGAAGATGGAAAAGACGATGTAGCAGAGAAATTTATGCGGCAGACGAACCGTGACCTGCATTAACGGTATGAATAATGGCGTTTTACTCATTAACCACGCAATGACTAAAAAAACGCACATCTGCTGAAGCAGCAGCAACACCAGATTAAAATCGTACATACCCGCAAACCACACTTCCCTTTAAAACGCGTAACATACATTGCCTGCGTTTAACTTTCTTTGAACTCTTGCAGAAAAATGAGAATTCGTGAGTACGATCACTCAAAATCGCCTGGCAAAAATAAAATCACCCTATAGATGTAATGCCGATCAGTTAAGGATCAGTTGACCGATCCAGTGGCTGTGTAAGAATCCGGAAACGCTCACTTGTTTCCGATTTTTTTATGC
>NZ_JBQZXE010000196.1:0-3725 GCF_053555855.1 Shigella sp. SIG3 | reverse complement strand
AGGAGATAAGGGACGAACGGCTGATACAGGAATGCGAACATGCGTTATCCCTGGAGCGTGAGCGACAGCCGGAAATACAGGAACGGACACTGGATGGCCCTTCGCTGGGATGGTAATCAGAGACAGGCTAAAATGTTGTCAGCGCGTTTCCGGTGCATTTTTTGGGATAATGGTTGGTTTGGGGGGGCACCGGGAACGCGCTTCAGTCAGACCTTGCTGAAAACATAGGAACGCGTTAAAACGCATACGGGCGCGATTCTGGTGTGTCTTTTGTTGCTGTGTTTTGCCTCTATTGCCAGATCGCGCTCATTCCCCTGAACTTCTGTTTTCCCGCTCAGGTCCCCGTCTTCTTCGCTTCCGAAAGCATGAAAAAAATCCGTTTCAGCTGTCTCTGGCTGGCAATTCCTGCGTGATTCACATGGCTGCATAGCTATGCATGTGGTTAAAATTTACCGGGTGCGATCGCGGCAGTTTTTCGGGTGGTTTGTTGCCATTTTTACCTGTCTGCTGCCGTGATCGCGCCGAACGCGTTTCAGCGGTGCGTACAATGAGATGTTATGGTAAATTCAAGTCTTAGATTTTATGATGTTTAATTAGCTTTTTTTGCGTTTATAATGTTCATCTTTTTTATTAAAATTGATTCAATCTTTGATGTGGGTATTAATATTTTATTTGACAAATAGAAAGTTAAAAAAAACACCATTAATAGTATAAATAAATACCCAAAAACAGAAGCGTTATTAATTTCAATTATTGATGTTAATCTGTATATTACTACATGCTGAATCAACATGGATATGTAGATGCATTTAGCATATGAGTTGAAAAAATAGAGGTTAAATTTCTTATTAATTATTAATGCTGCTTTGTAAATGATAATGCTTATGCACATTAAAGGTATTATTGATAACTGGTGATTGACTATGTTTGTTTTGAACTCATTAGGCCCTATTAATAATACTGTCAATATACATATAACAACCGATAGAATAACTGTGGTGTTTTTTTGTAATTTATTTTTGTATTTAAATGCAAGCATCCCAACCATAAACTCAGGAAGTCGGCAAGCAAAAAACCAAAATGGGAAGTTTAAAAATGATGATGAGATATTTGATATCGGGAATGTTGTAATTGTTATCACAAATAAAAAAAATATGTTACGTTTAAATGTAAAGGTATTCATAACGTGAAAAACTATCGGTGATATCACGTACAGCATAATAACGCACCCAATAAACCACTCGCCTGTAAGGAAAAGAAAATCATAAGAGAAATGGGCGTTTAATATACCATCAAGGGCAAAAAATACTGGAATTATTCTAGTGTACTGGCCTCCTGTTGTCATTATTGATACGAGAGGGACTGTATTAATTATCTCTTTATTTAAATAAGACAATAAAATTAAGAGTAAAGAGATAAAAAAGTAAGTGATAATATAAGGAGTAAGGATCCTTACTCCTTTGTCAAGGAAATAATCAATGGTATTCTTTCTATCTAGTGAAATAAATGCCAAATATCCAGATATAAAAAAAAACAAGCTCACACCTACCTGGCCAAGAACCCCTCCATAAAATGATGGTATGAAAGATAGCCTGGTTTGGCTAAATATGTAGCCATAATGAGATATAATAACAAAAATGCAGGCTGTTACTCGCAATGTATCAATTGACGGATCTCTATTAGACATAACCTTTATTTCGCTGTTCAAATTATCGCCTTTAGTTGATGATGTAAAATTAACGCTATAAATAAGCTACACATTCTAGAGCAGCGAAAGGATGATTCAAGTATTTTTAATAATAAAACGCATTGATAATGTTTATGTTCAGATGGTGCTGATAGCTTTGTCATGCTGTTCCACTGATGTTGATAACGACAGAGACTTTTGTCCTTTTCTTGTTAGATGCTGCCTCAGATTCGGATTATGGCGTTAAAGGGGTTTGACGCTCAACCGAACGGTTTCACACGTTAAGAGCTTTTTGTCTGATAAATCAAAATATAATGGACATTGAAAAACGCCCTCAAAACGGTGTCTTTTTAATCGAAGATTGGCACAAAACGGACACCACCGTCCATTAGTCGATTTTTTAGACGGCTTTTCTCGCCTAACGTGAGTTTTCGTTCGGTTGAGCATCAGACCCCTTTTATATTGTAGATTTCTATTTTTAGACAGTTGGAACAGGACAATTAACAACAGATCTACTTGAGATCATTTGCTTGTCGTCGTAGTCTCTTTCCCAGAAACGAAAAAACCGCCCTGCAAGGCGGTTTCTCGAAGGTTCTCAGAGCGACCAACTCTTTGAACCAAGGTAACTGGCTTATGAGGAGCGCAGTAACCAAATCTGTCCTTTCAGTTTAGCCTTAACAGGCGCATAACTTCAAGACTAACTCCTCTAAATCCGTTACCAATGGCTACCGCCACTGGCGATTTGTCGTGTCTTTCCGGGTTGGACTCAAGTTGATAGTTACCGGAACGGGCGTGGTAGTCGGACTGAACGGGGGGTTCGTGCATACAGTCCAGCTTGGAGCGAACTGCCTACCCGGAACTGAGTGTCAGGCGTGGAATGAGATAAACGCGGCCATAACAGCGGAATGACACCGGTAAACCGAAAGGCAGGAACAGGAGAGCGCACGAGGGAGCCACCAGGGGGAAACGCCTGGTATCTTTATAGTCCTGTCGGGTTTCGCCACCTCTGACTTGAGCGTCGGTTTTTGTGATGCTCGTCAGGGGGGCGGAGCCTATGGAAAAACGCCATCGGCGCGGCCTTCTTCCTGTTTCTGGTCTTTTGCTCACATGTTCTTTCCGGCGTTATCCCCTGATTCTGTGGATAACAGCATTTCGTTTTTGAGTGAGTAGATACCGCTCGCCGCAGTCGAACGACCGAGCGTAGCGAGTCAGTGAGCGAGGAAGCGGAAAAGCGCCTGGACGTGCATTTTCTCCTTACGCATCTGTGCGGCATTTCACACCCGGTATGGCGCACTTTTCATACAATCTGCACTGATGCCGCATGGTTAAGCCCGTATACACTCCGCTATCGCTACGTGACTGGGTCATGGCTGCGCCCCGACACCCGCTAAAACCTGCTGACGCGCCCTGACGGGCTTGTCTGCTCCCGGCATCCGCTCACAGACAAGCTGTGACCGTCTCCGGGAGCTGCATATGTCAGAGGTTTTCACCGTCATCCCCGAAACGTGCGAGGCAGCTGCGGTAAAGCTCATCGGCGTGGTCGTGAAGCGATTCACAGATATCAGCCTGTTCATCCGCGTCCAGTTCGTTGAGCTTCTCCAGCAGCGTTAATGTCTGCCTTCTGATAAAGCGGGCCATGTTAAGGGCGGTTTTTTCCTGTTTAGTCACTGATACCTCCGTGTAAGGGGGATTTCTGTTCATGAGGTAATGATACCGATGAAACGCGAGAGGATGCTCACGATACGGGTTACTGATGATGAACATGTCCGGTTACTGGAACGCTGTGAGGGTAAACAGCTGGCGGTATGGATGCGGCGGGTCTGCCTGGGTGAGCCGGTTGCCCGTTCCGGGAAACTGCCGACACTGGCACCGCCGTTACTGCGTCAGCTGGCTGCCATCGGGGACGAGCTGCGCCGGCTGCGTCTGGCCGTCAGGGAACAGGGGACGCGGGATGATAGTTAAGTTTCATGCCCGGGGAAAAGGTGGTGGCAGTGGTCCGGTTGATTACCTGCTGGGAAGGGAGCGTAACCGGGAAGGG
>NZ_JBQZXE010000195.1:0-3821 GCF_053555855.1 Shigella sp. SIG3 | reverse complement strand
AAATTGCCCATCGTCTGGGCTATGCCTCAGCTGAATCGTTCGGCAATATGTTTAAGCGTCGAACGGGCTACTCGCCCGGTAAATTTACTCGTCGATTAACGATGCATGATTATGCAATCACAAGACAAATGATTTAACTTATATTTTCGTGAAATCTGTCACTGAAGAAAATTGGCAACGGATGGGTAAAACCGTTATAACACTGTCACCGGTCACCAGGACCCCAGGCCGGATTTAAGACGAGGATGCACTGCTGTGTGTACTGTAGAGTCTGGCGGATGTCGACAGGCTCTATTTTTTTATTCATTTTTTAGCTCTGTAAATAACCACATTCTCGCCGGGATTGGGGAATGAGTGACGAGTTCAGTGGTGTCTGGCGGCTATCACGCCACAGAATCAAATAACAGATAGCCTACGCTAAAATTTCACTGACTGGAATTATCCCACCCTCGATCCATGTGATGGCTTGCCCTCATTTCTTCAGGCAGAAAAATTAAAAAATCGCTTTATGCTATCAGACTGCGACAAACCAGACGCGAAACTGGGTACTTACTATTCGTTAGTCTTGCCCTATCCACTTATCTTTTTGGTGGTATGGCTGCTGATGTTGCTGGCGTGGTATCTTGTCGGTCTGCCGATAGGTCCGGGTATTTACCCACGTTTGTCTTAAGAGAGAACGGATGCTGAGATTACTTGAAGAAAAAATTGCCACGCCACTGGGTCCACTGTGGGTGATTTGCGATGAGCAATTTCGCCTGCGGGCGGTTGAATGGGAAGAGTACAGCGAACGCATGGTGCAGCTGCTGGACATCCATTATCGCAAAGAAGGCTATGAGCGCATTTCTGCCACCAACCCAGGTGGTTTAAGCGACAAGCTTCGTGAATATTTTGCCGGTAATCTTAGCATTATTGATACGCTTCCCACTGCCACGGGGGGGACGCCATTTCAGCGCGAAGTCTGGAAAACACTACGCACTATCCCCTGCGGGCAGGTAATGCATTACGGCCAACTGGCTGAACAATTGGGCCGCCCTGGCGCGGCGCGTGCCGTTGGTGCGGCAAACGGATCGAATCCCATCAGCATCGTCGTACCTTGCCATCGGGTTATTGGCCGAAACGGCACCATGACCGGATATGCAGGCGGAGTTCAGCGAAAAGAGTGGTTATTGCGCCACGAAGGTTATCTTTTGCTGTAAACATTAAACAATTTGTGCCAGCTTGTTCACACTTTTATGTAAAGTTACCCTTGACAACTTAAGGAGTTTCAAATAGATAGACATATATTTACATCTAATATCGGAATTCTCTGCTGTTAAGGTTTGCTTAGACTTACTTGCTCCCTAAAAAGATGTTAAAATTGACAAATATCAATTACGGCTTGAGCAGACCTATGATCCCGGAAAAGCGAATTATACGGCGCATTCAGTCTGGCGGTTGTGCTATCCATTGCCAGGATTGCAGCATCAGCCAGCTTTGCATCCCGTTCACACTCAACGAACATGAGCTTGATCAGCTTGATAATATCATTGAGCGGAAGAAGCCTATTCAGAAAGGCCAGACGCTGTTTAAGGCTGGTGATGAACTTAAATCGCTTTATGCCATCCGCTCCGGTACGATTAAAAGTTATACAATCACTGAGCAAGGCGACGAGCAAATCACTGGTTTCCATTTAGCAGGCGACCTAGTGGGATTTGACGCCATCGGCAGCGGCCATCACCCGAGCTTCGCTCAGGCGCTGGAAACCTCGATGGTATGTGAAATTCCGTTCGAAACGCTGGACGATTTGTCCGGTAAAATGCCGAATCTGCGTCAGCAGATGATGCGTCTGATGAGCGGTGAAATCAAAGGCGATCAGGACATGATCTTGCTGTTGTCGAAGAAAAATGCCGAGGAACGTCTGGCTGCATTCATCTACAACCTGTCCCGTCGTTTTGCCCAACGCGGCTTCTCCCCTCGTGAATTCCGCCTGACGATGACTCGTGGCGATATTGGTAACTATCTGGGCCTGACGGTAGAAACCATCAGCCGTCTGCTGGGTCGCTTCCAGAAAAGCGGTATGCTGGCAGTCAAAGGTAAATACATCACCATCGAAAATAACGATGCGCTGGCCCAGCTTGCTGGTCATACGCGTAACGTTGCCTGATTTTTCCGCATAACTCACTATCCTTCTGTCATATCATTAAATTTTTCTGATTTATTGATCTGGCAGAAGGTTCATCACTGTTTCATTCACCAGATATGGGTTAATCTTTTAATTACAAACTGCGTTGACAGTTGTTGTAAGGAGACCCTGTATGGCTATGTATCAGAACATGCTCGTTGTTATCGATCCTAACCAGGACGACCAACCAGCATTGCGGCGAGCTGTTTATTTACATCAACGGATTGGTGGCAAAATTAAAGCCTTTTTGCCGATCTATGACTTCTCATACGAAATGACCACCCTGCTCTCCCCGGACGAACGTACCGCTATGCGTCAGGGCGTCATCAGCCAGCGTACAGCCTGGATCCACAAGCAGGCAAAATATTATCTCAATGCTGGCGTTCCCATTGAAATTAAAGTGGTCTGGCATAACCGTCCTTTCGAAGCCATCATTCAGGAAGTGATCAGCGGCGGACACGATTTGGTGCTAAAAATGGCGCACCAACATGACCGTCTGGAAGCGGTGATTTTTACGCCAACGGACTGGCATCTGTTACGCAAATGCCCAAGCCCGGTGTGGATGGTGAAAGACCAGCCGTGGCCGGAAGGAGGCAAGGCGCTGGTGGCGGTGAATCTCGCCAGTGAAGAGCCGTATCATAATGCGCTCAATGAAAAACTGGTCAAAGAGACGATCGAACTGGCAGAACAAGTCAACCATACCGAAGTTCATCTGGTTGGCGCTTATCCGGTAACGCCAATTAATATCGCGATTGAACTGCCGGAATTTGACCCGAGCGTTTATAACGATGCCATTCGTGGGCAACATTTGCTGGCAATGAAAGCCCTGCGGCAGAAATTCGGCATTAATGAAAACATGACGCACGTAGAAAAAGGTCTGCCCGAAGAGGTGATTCCTGATTTGGCGGAGCATTTACAGGCGGGAATTGTGGTTCTGGGCACGGTCGGACGCACCGGTATTTCAGCAGCATTCCTCGGCAACACGGCGGAACAGGTGATTGATCATCTTCGCTGCGACCTGCTGGTCATTAAACCTGACCAGTATCAGACACCCGTTGAACTGGATGACGAAGAAGACGATTAACGACTCTTCAATAACTGACAAGGCCCGAGTTATCGGGCCTATTTTTTACTTACTGCTCTTCGCCGCCAAGGAAATAAATTCCCAACGGGATTGCCAGCAACACAGTAAAGACCAGGCTATAAACAAAAATCATCGATGACTAAATCACATACATTGATGTCGTCCACTCAGACAGCGGAATATTGAACTGTTCTATAACGCCGCCGATGGTCGCGCGAGTCACAACCGACGCCGCAATAATGAAAACCGCCAACAAACCAAAGAGAAATTTCTTCCCTTTCGCTGACTTCAGTTTCGCCATAATCATGATGTAATCCTTGTGCAGACAAATTTCTTGTTACCTAAACGTAACAATACCATGACGTTTCACCGTTGTCTGCTCTGAAAACCTCACCTCTTAGCTGGATTTACAATCAACGCATTGATTAGTTAGCTAATGTTGCAACTTCCTTCCCTGACTATTGATGATCTGAATGAATTGTCGCGGTAAAATAGCCATGAAGTGGTCAACAAAAACTGGCCACCGAGTTAGAGTTTTTCCAGTATCGATTTTCCGATTCGTTTGGGGGTAACCCT
>NZ_JBQZXE010000194.1:0-3851 GCF_053555855.1 Shigella sp. SIG3 | reverse complement strand
GAACTCCCGCAGTTTAACTCGCCAACTATTCTACTGGCGGAGAACATTTATCCTTCCACAGTACTGCAACTGGATCCGGCGGTTGTAAAAGGTATCTGCCTTAGCGCCGGAAGTCCGGTATCCCACAGCGCCCTAATCGCCCGTGAACTGGGGATTGGCTGGATTTGCCAGCAGGGTGAGAAACTGTATGCGATACAACCAGAAGAAACGCTAACGCTGGACGTTAAAACGCAACGTTTCAACCGTCAGGGTTAAGCCACCGTTCGGATGGCATCGTTCTGATGTCATCCGGCAATTTACCCAGCACTGATGTTTTTTAACTACCTGTTATATTTTTTACCAATTTATGATGATTTTTCTTCGCTAATCGCGAACCAAATGTCGCTGGCTGGCTAATAAACAGACGTTATTTGATCACTCTATTTCGCCGTTATTTATCCCTTTAATTCCCTTTTCTAAAATGCCTGACCGTTCGCAGAATGAGATTTCGATCATGCAGCTAGTGCGATCCTGAACTAAGGTTTTCTGATACTTGAATACCGTTTTATTCGGTTTCGCCAAAGGAGAATGATTGATGAAATCCCCCGCACCTTCTCGCCCGCAAAAAATGGCGTTAATTCCAGCCTGTATCTTTTTGTGTTTCGCTGCGCTATCGGTGCAGGCAGAAGAAACACCGGTAACACCACAGCCGCCTGATATTTTATTAGGGCCGCTGTTTAATGATGTGCAAAACGCCAAACTTTTTCCGGACCAAAAAACCTTTGCCGATGCCGTGCCGAACAGCGATCCGCTGATGATCCTTGCTGATTATCGGATGCAGCAAAACCAGAGCGGATTTGATCTGCGCCATTTCGTTAACGTCAATTTCACCCTGCCGAAAGAAGGCGAGAAATATGTTCCGCCAGAGGGGCAGTCACTGCGCGAACATATTGACGGACTTTGGCCGGTATTAACGCGTTCTACCGAAAACACCGAAAAATGGGATTCTCTGTTACCGCTGCCGGAACCTTATGTCGTGCCGGGCGGACGTTTTCGCGAGGTATATTACTGGGACAGTTACTTCACCATGTTAGGACTTGCCGAAAGCGGTCACTGGGATAAAGTCGCGGATATGGTGGCCAATTTTGCTCATGAAATAGACACTTACGGTCATATTCCCAACGGCAACCGCAGTTACTATTTAAGCCGCTCGCAACCGCCCTTCTTTGCCCTGATGGTAGAGTTACTGGCGCAGCATGAAGGCGATGCCGCGTTGAAGCAATACCTGCCGCAAATGCAAAAAGAATATGCTTACTGGATGGACGGTGTTGAAAACCTGCAAGCCGGACAACAGGAAAAACGCGTTGTAAAACTTCAGGATGGTACCCTTCTCAACCGCTACTGGGACGATCGCGATACGCCACGACCAGAGTCATGGGTGGAAGATATTGCCACCGCCAAAAGCAATCCGAATCGACCTGCCACTGAAATTTACCGCGACCTGCGCTCTGCCGCTGCGTCTGGCTGGGATTTCAGCTCGCGCTGGATGGACAACCCGCAGCAGTTAAATACCTTACGCACCACCAGCATCGTACCGGTCGATCTGAACAGCCTGATGTTTAAAATGGAAAAAATCCTCGCCCGCGCCAGCAAAGCTGCAGGAGATAACGCGATGGCAAACCAGTACGAAACGCTGGCGAATGCCCGTCAAAAAGGGATCGAAAAATACCTGTGGAACGATCAACAAGGCTGGTATGCCGATTACGACCTGAAAAGTCATAAAGTGCGCAATCAGTTAACCGCGGCCGCCCTGTTCCCGCTGTACGTCAATGCGGCAGCGAAAGATCGCGCCAACAAAATGGCGACGGCGACGAAAACACATCTGCTGCAACCCGGCGGCCTGAACACCACGTCGGTGAAAAGTGGGCAACAATGGGATGCGCCAAATGGCTGGGCACCGTTACAGTGGGTCGCGACAGAAGGATTACAAAACTACGGGCAAAAAGAGGTGGCGATGGACATTAGCTGGCACTTCCTGACCAATGTTCAGCACACCTATGACCGGGAGAAAAAGCTGGTGGAAAAATATGATGTCAGCACCACCGGAACGGGGGGCGGCGGTGGCGAATATCCATTACAGGATGGCTTTGGCTGGACCAATGGCGTGACGCTGAAAATGCTGGATTTGATCTGCCCGAAAGAGCAACCGTGTGACAATGTTCCGGCGACGCGTCCGACCGTTAAGTCAGCAACGACGCAACCCTCAACCAAAGAGGCACAACCCACACCTTAACCAGCGCTTACTCCGACAACGTCATTCGGCTTCTCCGGATGGCGTTGTCGGCAGATAACACCATATCTATGGTTTTTTCTACACAGACGGTTTTTCAAGTCCTGGCGGGAAGTATTGCGCAAATGTTTGCCATACGTGGTTGCCGAAGATAGCGTCATTTCTACGGGTAAGTGTTTCACTTTCATCACCCGGCGATTTACGCCGACGTTGGCTATATAAAGCATCAATTGCTACCTGAATATTGTTACGGTGTTCACTCATCAACGTTTTTTTGCTTTCTGGAGTTAAATTAATAATCACATAATCCAGACACTCCAGAGAATTTAGCAACCAAAAAAAGAATTCAGACCATTCCTCTTCGCGTAACTGAAGCATTGCCGAACGGGTATTTTGGCTTAATCTGCCAGAAGGATTGATCAATTCTAAATGTTCAATAAGCGCAGCCAAAACCGCCTCACTATCCGCCCCATTTTTAACGCCTGACTGGCTACTGTCTAAAATATTTATTTTCTGAATCACACCAAAAACAACGAAACAATAATTAAAAAAGGATTCTGTTGTTGTTACCGGGAACCGACTTATTTCGCTCAGAAAGTCGTTCAACCAGCTCCGCAGTGATAAGATTCGCTGATGATACAGTGTATCCTCACTGCGTGCTGGAGGTGCCAGTATAATATGTTGATCAATACAGTATTTATTGTGTTCAGTCGTTTCCTGATGCGTTTGGTTCTCTGCGGATTGTCGCTGGCGAAATAAATGGCTTGCGGTAAATGCCGTTACAGAGCAGCGCAACGCGTCAATTCCTTCGGAGTGCCCGGCTTTTGGCGAGAGTTCCGGTTTTATGCGTCCAGGTAGCGGAAATTTCACCCGAATGAGAAATGCATTAATAAAATGGAGAATGTTATCATTGCTACACCCTGTGCTTAATAACTGCAACTCTCCGCCGTTCAGCGATGCTTTGATAATTCTGTTCCCATAGATATCGTTATCAAAATAAAGCGTAAATATCATATTTCCGTAACTGTTATCATCTCTTTTTTTGCACGTTCGAATAAACGCATTCAGTAAATTACTCTCTCTAAGAAAATAAATATCTTCATTGTTGTTAATGACATTAATAACGTCGTTCTTAAAATCCTCAAAGTCTTGTTGCGGTAACTTCTGGTTACGCTGCTTACTATCAGCAAGCGGTGAATCCGGACGACAACAACATAGGTTTTGTATAACCCCCAGCATTCTTTTCACCTCCGTTAACAGTATATTCACGACACTGAAACGAGAGAATGCTGATAATTTTCTCGGCGAGATATCAAAAATCGCTCATTGTAAAACAAGTAACTTCAACGTCGCGTAACCGTGGACGATAAAAAACAATAATGTCATTCATATTTAAATGATTTAGCCTTAAATGATTTAAATAATATTAGCCACCTGATAAATACATTTTTAATGATAGAGAGGGTCAACAGGCTTGCGGAAGTCGTCACATCTTCATGTTTTCAATAGCTAAACTTTGATATTGAACATGATTTTTATCGATATATATGAAAGTATATATCGATTTTGCTTTTCAGGATGT
>NZ_JBQZXE010000193.1:0-4028 GCF_053555855.1 Shigella sp. SIG3 | reverse complement strand
ATTTACGCAACGCAGGTCGATGGCTGCGGATTGCGGATATTCTTCTTTGTCGATCCAGTTTTTATTGATCGACAAATCCATCAATTTATGGACGTTTTCGTCGTCCCAGGTCTGGCAGAAAGTGGCTAGGTTCTGACGAGCGTTGCCATCAAGATATAATTCATCATTGATAATCTGGAATGCGACATCATCGCGCATTTCGTGCAGCGGAAATCGTTTTGACTCCGCGATAGTAGAAATGGCCTTTGCGCCAAAACGTGAATCGAGTAGTTCTGAGCGGAAATCCGTTAACAGCTTCTGGTCCATTTCGAACTCCTTAAATTTATTTGAAGGCAATAAAAAAGTAGGATTTATCCGCAATGGAAGCAAGGCATTACAGGCTTAATTTAAATAACAAAATCCTAAGCAGAAAAACGACTTTTTATAATATAAACATTTAACATGATAATATT
Organism: Shigella sp. SIG3; assembly: GCF_053555855.1. Classification (NCBI taxonomy): domain Bacteria; kingdom Pseudomonadati; phylum Pseudomonadota; class Gammaproteobacteria; order Enterobacterales; family Enterobacteriaceae; genus Shigella; species Shigella sp. SIG3. Next base: position 3,576 of record NZ_JBQZXE010000193.1, on the reverse strand, counting down.
AAAAACAGACTTTATTATCGTAATAAAAATCGCCCAAACATTCCTGTTCGGGCGATCAAATTAATTATTGTTTATCCTGCATATACGGCGTGTACACCCCGTTCAGACTGTGCAGGAAAGCTACGATATCATCCACATCCTCCTGCGGCAGCTCTTTGCCTACCTGATAGCGCAGCATCAGTTTCACCGCCCCGTCCAGCGTCGGCACGTCACCGCGATGGAAGTACGGTGCCGTTAAAGCAACGTTACGTAAACCGGGTACTTTCTGACGCAATTTATCACGCTCTTCTTTAGTCACATTCATACGACCAATATCCGCCGCCGTAATTTCCCCAAAGTTAAAGTCTTTTTTCAGCACCAACGGTTCAAAGGAACGTCCGCCGAGAATAATACCACCATGACAAGTTGCACATTTATTATCTTTAAATAATTGATAGCCTTTTTTCTGTTGCGCCGTCAGCGCATTTTCATCTCCACGCAACCATTTATCAAATGGGGAATCCGGCGTAATTAATGTTTTCTCAAATTCAGCAATGGCATCAGTAATATTTTCGCCACTGAAACCTTGCGGATAAACTTCGAGGAACTGCGCTTTAAGCTGCGGATCTTTTTCCAGCTTAGCAATAATTTCGTCCCAGGATTTCGACGCCATTTCAATCGGGTTCAACGGCGGTCCACCTGCCTGATCCTGCAATGTTGCCGCACGACCATCCCAGAACTGCTCAACGTTAAATACTGAGTTAAATACCGTCGGCGCATTAATCGGCCCAACTGCGCCACCAACACCAATCGATGTTTTTCTGCCATCGACGCCCCCCGCATTCAACGTATGGCAATGAGCGCATGAAATGGTGCTATCAGCCGATAAACGGGGATCGTGATACAGCGCAAAGCCCAACGCCACTTTTTGCGCATCGGTAGGCAGTTTTTGCGGGATGGGCTGCACCGGTTCATTGCGATGCTCCGGAGCAGTATCATTGCTGGCGTAATATTCCGCGCGCTGTTTTGCAATCCAGGCCAGTATTTCCGCCCGCTCTTCATCACTCACCTTACCCGCCCAGTGTAGCGCGGTATAACGCGTTGGTGGCATAGTTTCATACTGCATCACCCATTCAATCTTATTCAGATCGCTTTGCGAAACGGGTTTATCAGCCAGCAGTGCCGCACGCACGGCCTCGAGGTTAAAAGATTTATATCCAAGCTTAATGTCGTAATCCATCAACTGTTTCGCGCCAGGAATATAATAATAGGCGGGTAATTCTGCCGAAGGCGTGTGGCAATAGTCGCATCCTTTTTCGCGGAGAAAGCCTAAAACCTTATTATTTTCACTGACAGCAGATGCCTGAACATCGGCCTGTTTACTGCGTTTATTATCGTGGTACCACACATAACCAGATAACCCTAAATAGCAAATCGCGACGCCAGCCAGGCCGATCGCGGTAATACGTGAGACCATTTTCATTATTCTTCCCTCACGGTGGTGAGTTATTGTGACCCAGAAAATTTTCCAGAATGCTGTAAACGTCTCTGCGAGACAAAGCCATCATAAAAAACAGGGAGATACGCTTTTTGATAGGAATCAATCAATTACATGAATATAAACTATCAATAAGATAGCCTGTGCCTATTACCCAGATCAGGAATGGCATATCATGATTGCGGCGAGAGCAGGATTGAATGTTCTGAAAATGAAAAACAACACCAAATCCGTATTTTTATAAATTCCATTGATATTAGTGCGTTATATTTTTTGACAAGTTAATAAACGTGATCCACCGCACGCTTTGTCGCCCACCAGGCGGAGCGAATGACTACCCTTAAAGAAAAGCCCGATAATTAGCGACGAATTTCGGAGGTTGGATCCTTATGCTCAATCAGAAAATTCAAAACCCTAATCCAGACGAACTGATGATCGAGGTCGATCTCTGCTATGAACTGGACCTGTATGAATTAAAACTGGATGAGATGATCGAGGCAGAACCGGAACCCGAGATGATTGAAGGGCTGCCCGCCTCTGATGCGCTGACGCCTGCCGATCGCTATCTCGAACTGTTCGAGCATGTTCAGTCGGCGAAAATTTTCCCCGACAGTAAAACCTTTCCCGACTGCGCACCCAAAATGGACCCGCTGGATATTTTAATCCGCTACCGTAAAGTGCGCCGTCATCGTGATTTTGACTTGCGCAAGTTTGTTGAAAATCACTTCTGGCTGCCGGAGGTCTACTCCAGCGAGTATGTATCGGACCCGCAAAATTCCCTGAAAGAGCATATCGACCAGCTGTGGCCGGTGCTAACCCGCGAACCACAGGATCACATTCCGTGGTCTTCTCTGCTGGCGCTACCGCAGTCATATATTGTCCCGGGCGGCCGTTTTAGCGAAACCTACTATTGGGATTCCTATTTCACCATGCTGGGACTGGCGGAAAGTGGTCGGGAAGATTTGCTGAAATGCATGGCCGATAACTTCGCCTGGATGATCGAAAACTACGGTCACATCCCCAACGGCAACCGCACCTATTATTTGAGCCGCTCGCAACCACCGGTTTTTGCGCTGATGGTGGAGTTGTTTGAAGAAGATGGTGTACGCGGTGCGCGCCGCTATCTCGACCACCTTAAAATGGAATATGCCTTCTGGATGGACGGTGCAGAATCGTTGATCCCTAATCAGGCCTATCGCCATGTTGTGCGGATGCCGGACGGATCGCTGCTCAACCGTTACTGGGACGATCGCGACACGCCGCGTGACGAATCCTGGCTTGAGGACGTTGAAACCGCGAAACATTCTGGTCGCCCGCCCAACGAGGTGTACCGCGATTTACGCGCGGGAGCGGCCTCCGGTTGGGATTACTCTTCCCGTTGGCTGCGTGATACTGGTCGTCTGGCGAGCATTCGTACCACCCAGTTCATCCCCATCGATCTGAATGCCTTCCTGTTTAAACTGGAGAGCGCCATCGCCAACATCTCGGCGCTGAAAGGCGAGAAAGAGACAGAAGCGCTGTTCCGCCAGAAGGCCAGTGCCCGTCGCGATGCGGTAAACCGTTACCTCTGGGATGATGAAAACGGCATCTACCGCGATTACGACTGGCGACGCGAACAACTGGCGCTGTTTTCCGCTGCCGCCATTGTGCCGCTCTATGTCGGCATGGCGAACCATGAACAGGCCGATCGTCTGGCAAACGCCGTACGCAGCCGGTTACTGACACCTGGCGGGATTTTGGCAAGCGAGTACGAAACCGGTGAACAGTGGGATAAACCCAACGGCTGGGCACCGTTACAATGGATGGCAATTCAGGGATTTAAAATGTATGGCGATGACCTTCTGGGTGATGAAATCGCGCGCAGTTGGCTGAAAACGGTGAATCAGTTCTATCTGGAACAGCACAAAATGATCGAGAAATACCATATTGCCGATGGTGTTTCCCGCGAAGGCGGCGGTGGCGAGTATCCGTTGCAGGATGGGTTTGGCTGGACTAACGGTGTGGTACGCCGTTTAATTGGTTTGTACGGCGAACCATAATATTTTTACAGCCAGCCGCTAACTTCCTGCTGGCTGTAAAATTATCCTCTTCAGGAGGAG
>NZ_JBQZXE010000192.1:0-4081 GCF_053555855.1 Shigella sp. SIG3 | reverse complement strand
GGTGCAGGCGCAGGTCGATCGCAACGATGAGATTTATCGCCGTCAGCGGGAGCTGAAGGAAGAGCTGAATAGTCTGAAGGATTTGAATTCGGTTAGGAATTTTATCGTGGAATAACAGAAGCTGCGGCACGTCGTATGCAGGAACGTGCCGCGGTTGGCTGGTAAACTTTCGATAGTGCGAGTATTGAATGATTTCTAGGCGTTATCGATTTTACGTATTTTTTGCATGATAGAATTCGTACCTCCTCCCAACGACCTTCCATGGCTTTCCGGACTTCTGTAGGCTGGCGGACGATGCTGTCCTCGGATGTTGTGCTAATTGGGTGATAACAGATCCTGTGTATGGGCGTTTCCCTTTGTGCGTGCGTTGATGCTGGTAACGGTAAACGTCATGATGAACACGACCGCGAATAAGACGACAATCGTCGGAGCTGGTGCGCTGTCGATAAAAAAGGACAGCCAGACACCAGTCATTGACACTATTACCGATATGCCAGTCGCCAGTAGGAGCGCAATATGAAAGCGTTGTGTCAGGAGTACTGCAATGGCGCCAGGCGCAATGAGCAGAGAAATAGAGAGAATGATACCTACTGCTTTCAGCGTCGCCACAATGGTCAGGGAAACCATGCACAGCAGCCCATAATGCAGCCATCTCGTATGCAAACCGCTTACCTGCGCCTGTTGATAATCAAAGCTGAACAGCAAAAAATCCCGCCATTTTACGCTAATAACAAGTGTAACCAGCCCGGCAATAATCACCGTCTGGATTATATCGCCGATGGTTATCCCGAGCATGTCGCCGAAAAGAATATGGTCAAGATGTACGTCTGGTTTAATTGCAATATACAAGATCAGACCTGCGGCAAACATGCCAGAAAAAACAATCCCCATAACTGTATCTTGCTTGATTCGGCTGTTGTCTTTCAGGTATCCCGTCGCCACCGCGCAGAATACTCCGGCGACGAATGCCCCTGTAGCCAGAGGTAACCCCAGAATCCAGGTAAGCACGATGCCAGGAAAAACCGCATGACTCATCGCGTCACCCATCAGTGCCCAACCTTTCAGGACCAGAAAGACCGACAGCAGCGCACAGGGTATGGAAACTACCAGTGAAATCAGCAGTGCGTGACTCATAAAGGTGAACTGCAGTGGCTCCAGTAATAATGCCATCATGAGCGATCCTCCAGCGCTTTATGCGCACGCCGACGATTTGCCAAAAGTCCATGGGTGGGCGCAAATACAAATGCTAAAAGAAACAGCAGTGTCTGCGCCACCACGATGATTCCACCTGTCGCGCCGTCCAGAAAGTAACTGACCCACGCGCCGAGGAAACTGGTTACACTGCCAATAGTTACAGCAATTATGAGCAGGCGGGGAAAACGATCGGTTAACAACCATGCTGTTGCACCGGGAGTCACCACCAGACAGATCACCAGAAAGGCACCAACCGTTTGCAGCGCCGCAACGGTCGAAACCGACAGCAGGGTGAAGAAGAGGATTTTTAATCTGCCCGGATGTAATCCAATAGCACGGGCGTGATTCTCGTCGAAAAAGGTCACCATAAGATCTTTCCATTTGAAAAAAAGCACGATGATCGAGAGAATGCCAATGATAGTGAGTTGCAGGATATCCGCCGGATCGATTGCCAGAATATTGCCCAGGACGATGGTCTGAATGTTCACGGATGTCGGGTTCAATGACACCATAAACAGCCCCAGGCCAAAAAAGGACGAGAAGATCAGGCCGATGATGGCATCTTCTTTTAAGCGGGTGCGTTGGTTAAGAAACAGCATGCTGCCCGCTGCCAGTCCGCCGGAAAAGAAGGCTCCCAGAGAAAACGGAAGCCCCAGCATATATGCCCCCGCAACACCCGGGACAATAGAGTGCGACAGCGCATCGCCAATCAGCGACCAGCCTTTTAGCATCAGATAGCATGACAGGAAAGCGCAGAGACCGCCGACCATTGCCGAGACCCACATCGCATTGAGCATATATTCATAGCTGAAGGGTTCCAGTAGCACGTTCATCTTGCTTCCCTCTGCACCGCTGACGGTCGATGTGCCACAAAAGGGCGTTCATCGTCAGTAATAATGCTTTCTTCCGAGCCGTTAAGTGTGACATGGCGCAGTACGCCGCTAAAAGCCAGCTCCAGGTTCTCGGCTGTAAAAGTGGTGTCTGTCGGCCCGCTTGCCAGGACGGTGCCTTTGACCATGACCGTATAATCGCAAAATGTCGTGACTGAGCCGAGATTGTGCGTTGAGACAAGCATCGTTTTGCCTTCCGCGCGTAACTCCCTCAACAGGCTGATGATTTTCGCTTCGGTTTTCACATCAACGCCGGTAAAAGGTTCATCCAGCAGGATCACATCACCCTGCTGTGCAATCGCTCTCGCCAGAAAGACGCGTTTCTTTTGTCCACCGGAAAGCTCGCCGATTTGACGATGGCGAAAATCCACCATATCGACACGTTCCAGCGCATCGGTGACAATCTGACGATCCCTCTTTTTGGCTATACGCAACATACCCATATGCCCATAGCGGCCCATCATCACCACATCTTCCACCAGTACAGGAAATGACCAGTCAACCTCTTCTGACTGAGGGACGTAGGCAACCAGGTTTTTCTGTAGCGCCTGTCGCGTGGGAATACCCAGAACAGATATCTTTCCGCTGGTCAGACGCACAAATCCCATAATCGCTTTAAACAACGTCGATTTTCCGGAACCGTTTACCCCAACCAGAGCGGCAATAGATCCACTTGGTACTGTGAAGGATGCATCGCGCAGTGCTGTGTGCCCGTTACGCCAGGTGACAGTAACATCATTAACGACAATGCCTGCAGATTGCATCATTATTTCTCCCTTTTCCCGGCTTTAATTCCCTGTACCAGCGTACTGGTAGTAACCTTAAGAAGGTCGATATACGTAGGTACCGGGCCGTTTTCTGTGCTCAGGGAATCGACATAGAGCACACCGCCGTAGTGTGCGCCGGTTTCACGCGCAACCTGACGCGCTGGTTTATCGGAAATCGTACTCTCGCTAAAGACTGCCGGGATATGATTTTTCTTAACTATATCAACAACCTTACGTACCTGCTGCGGTGTTCCTTGTTGATCGGCATTAATCGGCCACAGATAAAGCTCTTTTAGCCCCAAATCGCGTGCGAGATAAGAAAAAGCCCCTTCACTGGTGACCATCCATCGCTGATTCTCAGGGAGTTCCGTAATCTGCTTACGCAGGGGGGCAAGGGTTTGGGTAATCTTGGCTTTATAAGTATCGGCATTACGTTGGTAGGTTTGTGCATTTGCCGGATCGTATTTTATCAGCGCATCACGAATATTATCGACGTAAATCAGAGCATTATCTGGCGACATCCATGCATGGGGATTAGGTTTGCCCTCATAGGGTCCTTCGGTGATCCCTACTGGCGTCACACCCGAAGAGACAATTACTTCTGGAACCCCATTGAGATGCTGGTAAAAGCGTTGGAACCACAATTCCAGATTCATACCATTGGCGAGAATCAGTTGTGCCCCCTGCGCACGTTTAATATCGCCAGGGGTAGGCTGATACTCATGAATTTCTGCACCAGGCTTGGTTATGGATGAGACTTCTGCAGCATCTCCAGCCACGTTTTTGGCCATATCCGCGATGATGGTAAATGTTGTAATGACCTTGAATTTTTCAGTTGCACTTGCCTGAAATGTGATCGAGCAGGTGAGGGCGAGGCACCCCAAGAGCATGGTTACTTTTTTTATTGAGTGCATAATTTAGTACCTATAGTGAGCAAAATTAGAACAAACATAGCAACGGCTATGTTTTATAGCATAACCTATACAAAATGAAAATAATTATCATTAACAGCTTTGAGGCCTAAAACAGGGATTAGGTTGTTTCCTGCTGGCGACATGATATTGAGGAAAAAAGTAGAGCAGCTATTAGGCTTTGAAATGACTTTATGAGGAAAATTGTTGATGGCAAAAATGGGGCAAAACGCTGTATAAGGGGCAAAAAAGGGGCAAAAAAGAGTGGGTTATCGTAGCTTATTGTTGTCGCTGATAATGTTTAACATATTGAAAAATA
>NZ_JBQZXE010000191.1:0-4194 GCF_053555855.1 Shigella sp. SIG3 | reverse complement strand
ACCTACTGAGCCAAGTCGGCACTGGACCGCCACCGGGGACTCGAACCTCGCACACTCAACTTAAAGGGTTGACGCTCTTTCCTGATGAGCTAGTGGCGGTTGGTGGCCCTTGCTGGATTTGAACCAGCGACCTGGCGATTATGAGTCGCTCGCTCTCACCACTGAGCTAAAGGGCCGGGCGCAGGATAATAACGTTACGAAATCAATGTTGCAAGCATTCAAAAATCACCCTTATCTCCTCCACCAGCGCATTCACCATGTCTATCCGAGATAAGTGGCACAAAAAACCCGCTTGTGGGCGGGTTTTGTTTGCTTTTGCCATCACGTAAAAAATCGGCAAAATATCAGATTTGCATGAATATATGCCTTTCAATCTACTTTTGCAACACTTTGCTTTGAAAATGCCGTCTTTTTTTTGAACGTGTTCTCATTACAAACAATAAAGCCTCACTATCCAGTCGGTGAAAAATGTGTTTCATTGCAATCCAGTGACGAGTAAATGTTTTGGACCAGTTTTTAGTTGTCACTCCCGCCAGTAAATGCCAGCTCCTGGTATTCATAACCTTCCCCACCAACCTGGTATTCATAACCTTCCCCACCAAAAAGTTCTGCTTTTACTGCCTGCGCCGCCAGCCAGATTAATTTTTTCAGGCGTTCCTGCGTTTTCCCTGCAATTTTTCTGGTACCGGATTGAGCATTAAATTCATTCCACGCCCACTGTGTTATCGCGATCTGATATTCCCAACAAATACTCCCGCTGTAACACCACAACAACCAGGCTTTATGATGTTCTTCAAGAGACAGAACAGCCCGCCGCCACGATGATGTCGAAAACTCAACCGGACTGACCAGAGGAATTGACGTCCCCTTCGCCAGCGATTGCTTTCCCGGGATTGGTGGATTATCCCGCGTTATCATTTTTCCAGTCACTTCATCGCGGTACCGGATTTTTTTACGCCTGTAACGCCCTGTATCGAACATGGCATTCTCTTGCCAGGCTTCAAGCTGACCTTTTGTTGCCCCACTCAAATCAGCGGTGGCGATAATGAGCTGCTCACGCACAAACTGTAAATACTGGTTATTCATGCGCACCCCAGTTCTGTGATTTTTATCCCCAGCCGCCCACCAGGAACGAGCTGACCGCGCACAATATTGATTTCATCAAACTGCTCGTCGTCTATAAGTAGTCCAGCATGCGTCAGCGCATCCAGCGGTGCCTTCAGGATATTGTCCAGGTCACGACGGCGCTTATCCGGTGGCTCTGCAATAATCTTTATCGCCAGCCTTCCGGACAGGTTTAATTTCAGTCGCTGCTGGCGAACAATTAGCGCCACATCACGGCGATAACGCTCACCGGCTTTTGATACAAAATATGTGCTGCCACGACGTCGCCAGTAGGTGTTCACCGTTGGCGGGTAAGGCAAAACAAATTCTATGCGTTCGGTCATTTATGCTTTCCACTTCAGAACACCCGAATTTCTCGCGTGCATTAAAAAACGAATCAGCAACAACAACTGACTACCGTGTTTTTCTTCAAAATCTTTTACCCCGGCGTGTAGTTCGTTATGGCATTTACGACACAGCGGAATAACAAACAAATCGTCAGCCTTTGTTCCCATCCCTCCCAGTCCATGACCAATGATGTGGTGCGGATCATCTGCCTGATTGCCACACGTCATGCATTTCTGCGTTTTTACCCAGCGCGTGTATACAGGCATCTCTTCCCGTTGTGGTTTCTGGCGCTGGAGATACTGAGCCGGAGATTCCGGATCAACGGCAATGCTGACCACCGTCTCTTCCTGTGGTGGATTCTGTTGCTGGTGGGCGTGAGGCAGCGGCGCAAGATTTTTTGTGCGCTGCTTCAGTATGCTGGTGGCGGTCTGCTCTCCCGGCACGATGTCGCTTTCACGGTACATTGAGCGGATTTTTTCCGCACGCAACCCCAGCGAACGACGTAATACCGCTTCCGGTAGCGCGTCCGCCACCTGATTGCGGACCGCCCACCAGGATAATTCAGCCAGAGATAATTCACGCTCCTGCGTACCGCTTATTGCGTGACCGATGACGTCAATCATCCATGCTGACAGGTTTTGATGAGCAAGTTGCTCGAGTGATTCGGATGTCTGGTCACGCAACTGGTTGTCGCAGTGCCAGCACAACACCATTGCGCCGGTACCATAACGGTGAATGACGGTTTCGCTGTGATGATAATCGCCGTGTGGCCACTGGCAGGATTTCATATGGCGCAACAGCCAGTCAGACAATGCGCCAGCACCACCAGCAGCACGAATCACCCGTGCGTTACTGAAAAACGGCAGCAATGTTTTGTCTTCCACTAGCGGCTGGCGAACGGCAGGAACGACCCCGGACGGCAGATTACGCATGCTTTTCGGTTCCGGCTCCACCAGTACCCGGGTATTGTGGAATACCGGCATGGATTCACGGCCTGGCTTAAGGACCACCAGCCCGAGTTCCGGAACCAGAACAGGTCGAAGTAATACCCGCACATTACCTCCAGATCCGTTGCTGGAATGTGCAGGACGGACGCGGTGGCCGTTCGGAATAAGGGAGCCTGACGAAGATTATCCAGTGACGATAATCGAGACTGAGGGCTTTCTTAATCTCGTATCCGTGTCTGCGGTAGCGCTGAATCAGCCATTCAGCCTGTTCTTCGGTGCAGGAGTCGTGCTGATACCAGTCAGATTTGAATGCATGAGAACGCCGCCCGTGCCTGCTGGCAGGGGCGGCAGAGTTATCCGAATTGTAAAATTTGGTATCGTGCGCCATCTGTTTTCTCTGCTGGCGCAGCAGGTGCCAGTTGTTCAGGCTGACGGATGGATTGTAAACCAGAACGACCAGAAAAAACAAAACCCGCCGAAGCGGGTTAAGTGCGGGTGCGTTGAGGATGCCTGACACATCAGCGGTGGCGAGGGATTTCTCCCCCGCCGGGTCTCTTACTCCTCAGGTTCGTAAGCTGTGAAGACAGCGACCTCCGTCTGGCCGGTTCGGATTCGTACCTCGCAGAGGTCTTTCCTCGTTACCAGTGCCGTCACTATGACGGTTAAACAGATGACGATAAGGGCGATTAACATCGCCTTTTGCTGCTTCATAGCCTGCTTCTCCTTGCCTTTCGGCACGTAAGAGGCTAACCTACATGTGTTCAGCATGGATTGAGCCTCAGATTAATGTTAAGCGTCTTGCAGGACGCGTAATGTTAACTGGGGCTTTTCTCTATCTGCCTTTTGGTGTTCATGCCTGAGACAGATAGCCTCAAGCACCCGCAGTCATTCTACTTAACTAAGATTTCCCTGCAAACCGTTTTTGTCCGGCACAGTAAATATCCAACTAAACCAATAGCGTTCGCTGTATTTACCGCCAGTATTCAATGCACATGACCGCCATGAACACCCCTAAAAAAAGGGCATTTATATGTCCAAACATTAATATCAAAACATCAATTTTTTCCATATACCTTGCTGTGAAGATGATGGGCATACATGATGCGAACAACCAGAACGCAACAAACAAAAACTGCAATGCGTTTTTCATTATTCCCCCTACAATCAATGTGCAATAACATTTAAACACACCTCAATTTGGCCGGACATATAAATATCTAAACCAGAAAAAATCACTTACATAGCGTTACAAACTCTTTAGTCTAAATACTCATCGTAAAACATTCCCCATACTTATCAGTCCGTTCCGCGCCAGGTAGCTTATTGCCTTATCTGGCAACCTATAATCAGGTTTCCGCTTTTTCAGTTGGCTGGTCGTTTAACCGACATAGTTAACCCATTAATCTGGTTGCCGGATGCTGGTGGATTTTCGCGTTTTAGTTGTTCATAAAAGTGCACAGCTTTAACCAGTTCTTCTGATGTAACCGGGACTGGTGGGGCAGTGAATAAGGCCTGAATTTCATAGTTCGGCCTGTCGTTACAATCCTCTTTTTTCGGTACATATTTCCAGTCACCAACCCACAACTCCCCCTGAGAGTCCATAACACCTTTTTTCACGTAGCGATATCGCCACGCTATCGGCTCTGCTTCCAGCGATGCCCGTGCAATTTTGAATAACTCGCCCTCTACTCGCGCCATCCCTGAATTGGGGTGGCATTTCGTAATCGCTATTTTTAATTTGGCTTCTTCGATTAATTGTTCTTTTGTTAATTCAGTCATTTTCATTACCGCCCTA
>NZ_JBQZXE010000190.1:0-4283 GCF_053555855.1 Shigella sp. SIG3 | reverse complement strand
CCGTTCCAGATATGGGGACCGAATCGTTATATAAAACACTGAGGTAACTCTCATGCTTCATATCCAGTATTCATGATGCTGGTTTTTTGCTGATATTTAACCCGAACATTCCTGATACAGACTATTAATACAACATTATCTTCGACAGATTTTAGATATATTATGAGTGAACAAATCAAACAGGATATCGATCTGATTGAGATTTTATTTCATCTGAAGAAAAAGATTCGTGTTATCCTTTTTATTATGGCTATCTGTATGGCAATGGTGCTGTTGTTTCTGTATATCAATAAAGACAATACAAAAGTGATTTACAGCCTTAAAATAAACCAGACAACGCCAGGTATACTTGTTAGCTGTGATAGCAATAATAATTTTGCCTGTCAGACCACAATGACTGAAGATGTTATTCAGCGAATTACTACATTTTTTCAGACCAGCCCAGATATCAAGAACAGAGAAATAAGGCTGGAATGGTCAGGAGATAAGAGAGATTTACCAACTGCTGAAGAGGAAATATCTCGCGTGCAGGCGTCTATTATCAAATGGTATGCGTCAGAATACCATAATGGCAGGCAAGTTCTCGATGAGATACAAACGCCTTCAGCAATTAACAGTGAGCTTTATACAAAAATGATATACCTGACCAGGAACTGGTCATTGTATCCGAACGGTGATGGCTGTGTAACTATAAGCTCACCAGAAATAAAAAATAAATACCCTGCTGCCATTTGCCTAGCTCTGGGATTTTTTTCTAAGCATTGTAATTTCTGTAATGTTTTGCCTTGTCAAAAAAATGGTAGATGAATACCAACAAAACTCTGGGCAGTAATAAACAGCATTCTGATAGAGAGTGCCTGTATAAAGCTGAAGTGACAATGACCGGGAAGGGAACCCGTTTTCAGGAATGGATGCCTGTCTTTTTCACTGTAAATATCCTGGCATTACTAATGCCTGGATATTTACAGAAGAGCAGCATAACCATGACGGAACGGGGTTAAGTCAGGTTGTCCTTAACGCTATTTTCAACCTCGTATGCCTTCTTCAGGTTTATGTTCAGATCTCATATCTCTCTCAGCAATCCTCAATAATCAGATACACCGCTTTCACCGGACCATGAACCCCGACGACTTTGATAAGCTCAATATCCGCCGTTGAGCTGGGACCACTGATGATGTTAATACATGACGGCATTCGTTCACCGGCCTGCGCTTTCTGATGCAATTTTTCTGCGAGTTGCGCTACACGCGGCAGGATTGTGCTTTTACGCAGGATAAAAAGAGAAGATTCCGGGAGCAGGCTCAATGAACGCCCGCGCTCGGCGGCGGAAAAAAGAACCACGCCTCCCGATTCGGTTAAACCATATTCAGCATACACGACACCCACTTTAGCCTGCTCTGCCTGCGAGATATTCTCGGCACCTTTCGCCGGATCCCAAACAACGGCATTGCATTCCTGCTGCAAACGTTCACTAATCCCCAATTCCTCCAGCCTCGTGTCACCGCTAATCACGACCGACTGATCTCCCAGCTCTTTACACAGACGTATTGCAGCTTCTGCCGCCTTCGCCTCGCTGGTCAGCTCACAGCGCGTCAACATAACATCGCTGGCAAACTGAATAAACGCGTCACAGCGCTGCTGTTGGTTAAGTTGGGTAAGCCGCTCGTTAGCATAGTTGTTAAGCGGCGCATCTTCTGCTTGCGGTTCAAGTCGCAGCGGGCGACCCAGTGCCTGAGCAACGTTATTCAAAAATTCGCTCCGATTATCCATTCTTTTTCTCCTGCGCCTGATGTTTCTTAAACCAACTACGGAAACTCTCTCCGTCAGCTTCAGGAAGATCGCGTGCTTCCATCCAGTCGCTAATCGCGCCAAATTTGAGTGGTGTTTTACCGCCATTGATAAACCAGCTTGCCGCATGAGCGCCGGCCATCATCCCGACTTTCCACAATCCTGGATGACTATTGGCATAAGCGAACATTTTTATCGCCCGTTGCTCTGCTTTTGCGGTGATCCCTTTTTCAGCCATCACCCGACGATGACGCAAAATCAGTTTTGACAGCGGAATACGCACCGGACACACGCTGTCACAAGCAGTGCATAAAGAGCAGGCGTAGGGTAAATCTTTAAAATCTTTATAGCCGCCAAGTAGCGGAGAAATCACCGCACCAATTGGCCCTGGATAAATAGAGCCATATCCATGACCGCCAATATGGCGATATGCCGGACAAGTATTCATACAAGCCCCGCAGCGAATACAGCGCAGCACATCCCGAAATTCAGAGGCCAGCACCTCAGAACGCCCGTTATCGACAATAACCAGATGAAACTCTTCAGGACCATCAACGTGCCCCGCTTCGCGCGGCCCTGTCAGCCAGGTGTTGTATCCCGTCAAACGTGCACCAACGGCACTGCGCGCCAGCATGGTGATCAATACATCTACCTCGGCAAACGTGGGGGCAATACGCTCCATTCCCATCACTGCAATATGCGTTTTAGGCAGCGTGGTACACATTCGCGCATTACCTTCATTGGTCACCAGGCATACCGAACCGGTCTCTGCCACCGCGAAATTACAGCCGGTAATACCTATTTCAGCACTGAGGAAATCTTCACGGATTTTTTGCCGGATGAATAAGGTCATCGCTTCAGGCGTTTCCGGCCCCTCATAGCCCAGACGTTCGTGTAGCACTCGACGGATCTGATGGCGATCTTTATGAATTGCCGGGACCACAACATGAGATGGCGGATCTTGATCCAGCTGGAGAATATATTCACCCAGATCGGTTTCAATCACCTGAATGCCAGCATCCTGCAACACATGATTGACACCAATCTCTTCGGTCACCATCGATTTAGATTTCACCACCTTCCGGGCATTTTTGCGTTGGGCAACCTGTAAAATGTAGCGGGTAGCGTCTTCTTTGGTTTTTGCAAAATAGACGTGACCGCCGTTTTGCGTCACTTTTTCTGAGAGCTGGTACAGATAAGCGTCGAGATTACTCAAAACATGATCACGTATCTGGGCGGCCCGATCGCGCCACTCCTCCCAGTGCCCCAATTCATCGACCATTTTTTGCCGATTTGCCCCAATACGCTGCTGCGCGTTTGCCACCGCTTTGCGCATGATCGGATCTTCAATTTGCTGACGGATGCGTGTCTTAAAATCTGTATTACTGGTTTTGATCGACATCTTTATATCCTCAGCGGCTCATCAACACTTCAGCAATATGCATCACTTTGACTTTCTGCCCTTCCCGTTGTAATCGCCCACTGATGTTCAGCAGGCAACTCACGTCAGCACCAATTAAATACTCAGGGCGGACTTCCATCAGGTGCACAACCTTTTCTTTCACCATCTCGCCGGATATTTCGGCCATTTTGACCGAGAACGTGCCGCCAAATCCGCAGCAGGTATCCTGTTCAGCAAAGGTCAACAGCTCCAGTCCACGCACATTTTTCAGCAGCGTAAGTGGCTCGTCCTTCACTCCCAGCTTACGGGCCAGGCTACAAGATGGGTGATACACAGCTCTCCCTTGCAAACTGGCACCTACATCGACTACCCCTAATTTATTAACAATAAAAGAGGTGAGATCCTGCATACGCGCGGCAACCTTTTCGGCACGTGATGCCCATTCAGGTTCATCCGCCAGATACGTCGGGTAACTTTTTACGGCATAGGTGCAAGAGCCAGCCGGTGAAATAATGGGATCGTCGTTATCCTCCAGTGCGGCGATCAGATTTTTCATCCCTGGAATCGCTTCTTTGATATAACCGCTATTGATCGCAGGCTGACCGCAGCATCCCTGTTTCTCCGGGAAATTTACGCGACAGCCGAGTTTTTCCAGTAGCAGCACGGAGTCTCGTGCCATTCTTGATTTCAGGGCGTCACCAATACAGGTGACAAAGAAATTGACATTCACAACTAATACTCCATTACTTCATGCCCATTTATGCCCGATGTTTCCCCCCCACCGGGGGATCAATCATCAATAAATATGGCGTTCTTTTTAAATTGGCTAGCAACATACCACCCCTCATTTGTATGACAAATGATAATCTTTCATCCAAACTTCAAATGCAATAACTAATTTTATTTCTTTCGGCATCGCTCACATTTTATGGGGAAATCGACGATCATTTTTGGCATAAGAAATCCATTTAAAAATGGCTACATCCCTTATACCTATTCAGAGCTACTTATTCAGGGGTTATTGAGATATACACTGATGGTGTACAAAAAAATCACCGACAATAATCACGTATCAAGTAATAGTCGGAATTTT
>NZ_JBQZXE010000189.1:0-4333 GCF_053555855.1 Shigella sp. SIG3 | reverse complement strand
GTCCGCACCACTGGCAGAGCAGAAGCGACCATCCAGGTGGATATCGCTCATCAGTTCTGGCATATTCCGCATGAAAAAATCTGGATTGAAGACCAGTCAACAAACTGCGGTGAAAACGCACGCTTTAGCATCACGCTATTGAATCAGGCCGTAGAACGAGTTCATACGGCTATCGTTGTACAGGACCCCACCATGCAGCGGCGCACGATGGCAACGTTCCGCCGTATGACCGGGGACAATCCCGATGCACCACGCTGGTTAAGTTATCCCGGATTCGTTCCTCAGTTAGGAAATAACGCAGACAGTGTAATCTTTATTAATCAGTTACAAGGATTATGGCCGGTTGAGCGTTATCTCTCACTACTCACTGGCGAGCTGCCGCGTTTACACGATGATAGCGATGGCTACGGTCCCCGCGGGCGAGATTTTATCGTTCACGTTGATTTTCCGGCAGAAGTCATCCATGCATGGCAAACGCTGAAACATGATGCGGTGCTCATCGAGGCGATGGAAAGTCGCTCGTTACGTTAAAAATTGCCCGTTTGTGAACCACTTGTTTGCAAACGGGCATGACTCCTGACTTTTATTTCTGCCTTTTATTCCTTTTACACTTGTTTTTATGAAGCCCTCCACAGAATTGTCCTTTCCCGATGCCGTCTCTCTGATGATTGATGTTAATTAACAATATATTCACCGAAAACAAACATATAAATCACAGGAGTCGCCCATGTCAGTACCCGTTCAACATCCTATGTATATCGATGGACAGTTTGTTACCTGGCGTGGAGACGCATGGATTGATGTGGTAAACCCTGCTACAGAGGCTGTCATTTCCCGCATACCCGATGGTCAGGCCGAGGATGCCCGTAAGGCAATCGATGCAGCAGAACGTGCACAACCAGAATGGGAAGCGTTGCCTGCTATTGAACGCGCCAGTTGGTTGTGCAAAATCTCCGCCGGGATCCGCGAACGCGCCAGTGAAATCAGTGCGCTGATTGTTGAAGAAGGGGGCAAGATCCAGCAGCTAGCTGAAGTCGAAGTGGCTTTTACTGCCGACTATATCGATTACATGGCGGAGTGGGCACGGCGTTACGAGGGCGAGATTATTCAAAGCGATCGTCCAGGAGAAAATATTCTTCTGTTTAAACGTGCGCTTGGTGTGACTACCGGCATTCTGCCGTGGAACTTTCCGTTCTTCCTCATTGCCCGCAAAATGGCTCCCGCTCTTTTGACCGGTAATACCATCGTCATTAAACCCAGTGAATTTACGCCAAACAATGCGATTGCATTCGCCAAAATCGTCGATGAAATAGGCCTTCCGCGCGGCGTGTTTAACCTTGTACTGGGGCGTGGTGAAACCGTTGGGCAAGAACTGGCGGGTAACCCAAAGGTCGCAATGGTCAGTATGACAGGCAGCGTCTCTGCAGGTGAGAAGATCATGGCGACTGCGGCGAAAAACATCACCAAAGTGTGTCTGGAATTGGGTGGTAAAGCACCGGCTATCGTAATGGACGATGCCGATCTTGAACTGGCAGTCAAAGCCATCGTTGATTCACGCGTCATTAATAGTGGGCAAGTGTGTAACTGTGCAGAACGTGTTTATGTACAGAAAGGCATTTATGATCAGTTCGTCAATCGGCTGGGTGAAGCGTTGCAGGCGGTTCAATTTGGTAACCCCGCTGAACGCAACGACATTGCGATGGGGCCGTTGATTAACGCCGCGGCGCTGGAAAGGGTTGAGCAAAAAGTGGCGCGCGCAGTAGAAGAAGGGGCGAGAGTGGCGTTGGGTGGCAAAGCGGTAGAGGGGAAAGGATATTATTATCCGCCGACATTGCTGCTGGATGTTCGCCAGGAAATGTCGATTATGCATGAGGAAACCTTTGGCCCGGTGCTGCCAGTTGTCGCATTTGACACGCTGGAAGATGCTATCTCAATGGCTAATGACAGTGATTACGGCCTGACCTCATCAATCTATACCCAAAATCTGAACGTCGCGATGAAAGCCATTAAAGGGCTGAAGTTTGGTGAAACTTACATCAACCGTGAAAACTTCGAAGCTATGCAAGGTTTCCACGCCGGATGGCGTAAATCCGGTATTGGCGGCGCAGATGGTAAACATGGCCTGCATGAATATCTGCAGACCCAGGTGGTTTATTTACAGTCTTAATGAGTGAAAGAGGCGGAGGTTTTTTCCTCCGCCTGTGCGCGTCAGAGTTTAGCGAATTTTTCGAGGGTGCGAATAAGCTGCATGACGAAGCCATATTCGTTATCGTACCAGGCGACCGTTTTCACCAGTTGTAAATCGCCCACGGCGGTAATTTCCGTTTGCGTGGCATCAAACACTGAACCGAAATGGCTGCCAATGATATCGGAAGAGACTATTTCTTCATCGGTATAACCAAATGACTCGTTATTGGTGGTTGCTTGTTTAAGTGCGTTATTCACCTCTTCGGCAGTCACTTTTTTTCCGAGAATGGACACCAGCTCAGTGACCGAACCTGTTTTCACCGGCACGCGTTGCGCATGACCTTTCAGTTTGCCGCTCAGTTCCGGGATCACCAGACCAATGGCTTTTGCCGCCCCCGTAGTGTGGGGAATGATATTTTCTGCCGCTGCGCGTGAAGCACGTAAATCTTTACCACGCGGGCCATCCACCAGTGACTGGGTGCCAGTATAGGCATGAATGGTCGTCATCGTGCCGACTTCTATCCCGAAACTGTCATGCAAGGCTTTGGCCATCGGCGCAAGGCAGTTAGTGGTGCATGACGCCACGGAAACAATGGTGTCGTTGCCATCCAGAGTGTTGTCATTAACGTTATAAACGATGGTTTTCATTTCACCGGCAGGAGCGGAAATCAACACCTTCTTCGCACCAGCATCAAGATGCGCCTGCGATTTATCGGCGGAGGTATAAAAGCCAGTACATTCGACAATGATTTCTGCCCCTTTCGCTTTCCACGGAATATTTTTAGCCTCTTTTTCGGCGTAAACCGCGATACTTTTCCCATCAACGATAAGTGAATCTTCCGTAAAATCAACGCTCCAGGGGAACGGACCATAGTTTGAATCATGTTTCAGCAGATAGGCGAGAATTTTTGGGGAAGTAAGATCATTAATAGCGACAACGTCTATGTTGCTTTTGACTTCAAGTAAACGACGCAACACCAGTCGACCGATACGACCAAAACCGTTAATACCAACTTTACTCATGGTTTTCTCCTGTCAGGAACGTTCGGATGAAAATTGATCCTTTCCAGGCTTAGACCAGGATTGTGGGATGGGCAATCTCCATTCTTACAGTGAAACGTAACGTACTGAAAACGGGTGAACAATATTTAATGAAATTTTGAGAAAAGCCCGTTATGTTAACGGAAAATTATGTTAAAGCAGGAAATGTTATGGAAAATAAATACTCAAGGTTACAAATCAGCATTCACTGGCTGGTCTTTTTGCTGGTTATCGCAGCGTATTGCGCAATGGAGTTTCGTGGTTTCTTCCCACGTAGCGATCGGCCGCTCATCAACATGATTCATGTTTCCTGTGGCATCTCAATTCTCGTGCTGATGGTGGTTCGTCTTTTGTTAAGACTGAAATACCCAACCCCGCCGATTATACCTAAGCCGAAACCGATGATGACGGGACTGGCGCATTTGGGACATTTGGTGATTTATCTCCTGTTTATTGCGCTGCCAGTGATTGGTTTGGTGATGATGTATAACCGGGGCAACCCGTGGTTTGCGTTTGGTTTGACGATGCCTTACGCTTCAGAGGCCAATTTCGAACGGGTTGATAGCTTAAAGTCGTGGCATGAGACGCTGGCGAATCTGGGATATTTTGTCATCGGGTTGCACGCTGCGGCTGCACTGGCACACCACTATTTCTGGAAGGACAACACACTTCTACGCATGATGCCGCGTAAACGTTCCTGAAGGATATTTAAAGAAAACGCCTGTACTAAAACCGACCCGTGGTACAGGCGAAGAATACGGGTCTACATCGGAAGCGCCTATCATATTTATTTGTATGACAAATAAAACCATAATCCTTGCCCATACGTCCATCTGGCTTATTTTTAATCAATTCACCCGATCTTTGATCTCATCAACGGTATCAAAATAAACCAGCGTATAACGTTCAAATCGCACATAAGATTCGATAAACCATGGAGGTTATATGAAAAAACTGGCACTTATTTTGTTTATGGGAACGCTTGTTTCCTTTTATGCCGATGCCGGGCGCAAACCCTGTTCTGGTTCGAAAGGGGGGATCTCACACTGTACGGCAGGCGGCAAATTTGTCTGTAATGATGGTTCTATTAGTGCATCGAAAAAAA
>NZ_JBQZXE010000188.1:0-4345 GCF_053555855.1 Shigella sp. SIG3 | reverse complement strand
TTAGATGATGCACTGTTACAATTGCGGGAATTTATCGACGAAAACTCCGGTGAATTTTTTGTTCAGGTCTGGGGAAATGGAGCCAACTTCGACAACACGATTTTGCGCCGTTCATACGAACGGCAGGG
Source organism: Shigella sp. SIG3 (assembly GCF_053555855.1). Taxonomy (NCBI): domain Bacteria; kingdom Pseudomonadati; phylum Pseudomonadota; class Gammaproteobacteria; order Enterobacterales; family Enterobacteriaceae; genus Shigella; species Shigella sp. SIG3. Next base: position 4,217 of record NZ_JBQZXE010000188.1, on the reverse strand, counting down.
GATCCCCTGCCCGTGGCGTTACTACAACGATCGCGATGTACGCACAATCGTTGAGCTGGGGAAAGCCATAGACTTCGATGCCAGAACGGCTATTCCATTCGAAGGTGAGCGCCATAATGCACTTGATGACGCTCGTTACCAGGCAAAATACGTTTCAGCTATCTGGCAAAAACTGATCCCGAGTCAGGCTGATTTTTAATGTTCAACCCTAATTGCCGCTAACCGTATATAGTTAGCGGCGGTTATGAGATATAGCTATGAGCAGCTTATTTTTAACCGAAGATGAATTGCTAATATTAACGGGCTGCAAATATGCAAGCCACCAGCGAAAATGGTTAATGGAAAACGGGCTTCCGTTCTATACCAATCGTAGTGGCAAACCGATTGTCAGCCGGGATCTATTTACCTGCAATAAAACTTTACCACCACGCGAGGTAGAGCCGAATTTTGGTGCGATCTGATGGGAAGACGAAGGAAAAATCCTGAACACGAAAAATTACCTCCAAATGTATACCCAAATAAATATAGTTATGTATGGAAACCAACATCCAGAGAATCTGTAACACTAACCGCCATCAAGGATGGTTTAGCTGCTTTATGGAAAAAGTATGAGGAAACTGTAAATAATCGCGATCGTGCAATGACATTCGGTCGCTTGTGGGAAAAATTCCTCGCCAGCGCCTATTACAGTGACCTCAGTCCAAGAACACAAAAAGATTATCTGCAACATCAAAAAAAGTTGCTTGCCGTATTCGGTAAGGTGCCGGCAGATTCCATAAAACCAGAACACATCCGTCGATACATGGACAAGAGAGGGGAACAGAGTAAAACGCAAGCCAACCATGAAAAAAGCAGTATGTCCCGCGTTTACAGTTGGGGGTATGAGCGAGGGTACGTGAAGGCTAACCCATGTGCAGGTGTAAGTAAATTCAAGGCCAAAAACCGCGAACGATATGTAACCGACAAAGAATACCAGGCAGTATTAAGCGTTGCACCTCTTCCTGTTTTTATCGCAATGGAAATTGCCTATCTGTGTGCAGCGAGGGTTTCCGATGTGTTATCGCTGAAATGGGAGCAGATTGGAAACGACGGGATCTTTATCCAGCAAGGGAAAACAGGAAAAAAACAGATAAAAGCATGGAGTCCACGATTACAGGCGGCGATCGAAAAAGCAAAACAGTTACCAACATCCGCCTATGTAATCAGCAATCAATACGGCAACCGATATATGTACAAAGGCTTTAACGAAATGTGGGTAGAAGCAAGAAATCGCGCAGGCAAAATTTCAGGTATTTTAACCGACTTCACCTTTCATGATCTGAAGGCGAAAGGAATTTCAGACTATGAAGGAAGCAGTCGGGATAAGCAACTTTTCTCTGGTCACAAAACCGAGGGGCAAGTGCTAATCTATGACAGGAAGGTTAAAGTTTCACCGACACTTGATGTCCCGTTACCTGAAAATATTCCAAGAAAATATTCCAAGTAATTCCAAGTGTGATTTTTGTCACTGACTTAATGATGTATAAGTGATTGAATTTTGGCGGAGAGAGGGGGATTTGAACCCCCGGTGGAGTTGCCCCCACTCCGGTTTTCGAGACCGGTCCGTTCAGCCGCTCCGGCATCTCTCCGCTCAGATGGTTGCCATGATGCCAGGAAATTTGGCATTTTAACAGTCCCTGTCCGTGCAATTTTGTTCAAGTGACGAGTTTGCGAGCAAAACGATGATTAAGTGGCCCTGGAAAGTACAAGAATCAGCACATCAAACTGCCCTTCCCTGGCAGGAAGCACTATCGATCCCCCTTTTAACGTGTCTGACAGAACAGGAACAAAGCAAATTGGTCGCTCTTGCCGAACGTTTTTTACAGCAAAAACGGCTTGTTCCTTTACAGGGCTTTGAGCTGAATTCATTAAGAAGCTGCCGGATAGCACTTCTATTTTGCCTGCCCGTTCTGGAGTTAGGACTGGAATGGCTGGATGGTTTTCATGAAGTCTTAATTTATCCTGCGCCATTTGTGGTCGATGATGAATGGGAAGACGATATCGGTCTGGTGCATAACCAACGTATTGTTCAGTCAGGTCAGAGCTGGCAGCAAGGGCCTATCGTTTTGAACTGGTTGGATATACAAGATTCTTTTGATGCTTCTGGTTTTAACCTGATTATTCATGAAGTCGCTCATAAGCTGGACACCCGTAACGGCGATCGCGCCAGCGGAGTTCCCTTTATTTCGTTGCGTGAGGTTGCTGGCTGGGAACACGATCTTCATGCTGCAATGAACAACATTCAGGAAGAAATCGAATTAGTTGGTGAGAATGCGGCGAGCATTGATGCTTATGCTGCCAGTGATCCTGCTGAATGTTTTGCCGTACTTTCTGAATATTTCTTTAGCGCCCCAGAACTTTTTGCTCCTCGTTTCCCTTCATTGTGGCAACGTTTCTGTCAATTTTATCAACAAGATCCTTTGCAGAGACTGCATCACGCTAATGATACAGACTCGTTTTCGGCGACGAATGTTCATTAATTAACAACTTTGCAGATTAATTAACCAATTGAAATGGCTTATGAAATTTAGTGTTGACAGACAAGGTACCGCTAAGTAATATGCGCCCCGTTCTCACGATTCCTCTGTAGTTCAGTCGGTAGAACGGCGGACTGTTAATCCGTATGTCACTGGTTCGAGTCCAGTCAGAGGAGCCAATTTTCTGTTTTCATGCATCCTTGCGAATCTTTATCTGATGTTGATTCAACAGGTTAGTGTGAAAACTCTTCTCGGTGCATTTTGATTTTACCCTACGCATCGGGAAAAATTGGTGGTCAAATCTGGGATCAGGTTAGTTCGATAATGGAGTGACCCCCATATATCCCTTACCGACGCAAAAATCCGCACCCTCAAGCCTTCTGATAAACCCTTTAAAGTCTCCGATTCTCACGGTCTGTATCTGCTGGTCAAGCCGGGTGGCTCCCGCCACTGGTATCTCAAATACCGTATTAGCGGTAAAGAATCCCGCATTGCGCTGGGTGCCTATCCAGCCATCTCCCTGTCTGATGCGCGACAGCAACGTGAAGGTATCCGTAAAATGCTGGCGCTGAATATCAACCCGGTACAGCAGCGGGCTGCTGAACGTGGCTCACGAACACCGGAGAAAGTTTTTAAAAACGTGGCGCTGGCGTGGCATAAAAGTAACAGGAAATGGTCGCAGAACACCGCCGACCGTCTGCTTGCCAGCCTGAACAATCACATCTTTCCGGTCATCGGGAACCTACCTGTATCAGAACTTAAACCCCGTCATTTCATTGACCTGCTGAAAGGGATCGAGGAAAAAGGTCTGCTGGAGGTTGCGTCCCGCACACGGCAGCACCTGAGTAACATAATGCGCCATGCGGTCCATCTGGAGTTAATCGATACGAACCCTGCAGCAAACCTTGGCGGCGTGACCACACCTCCTGTCAGACGGCACTATCCTGCCCTGCCGCTGGAGCGGCTGCCTGAACTGCTTGAACGTATTGGGGCATATCATCAGGGCCGTGAACTGACCCGGCATGCCGTTCTGCTGATGCTGCATGTGTTCATTCGCTCCAGTGAACTGCGTTTCGCCCGCTGGTCAGAGATTGATTTCACAAACCGAGTCTGGACGATACCCGCGACGCGAGAACCCATTATTGGCGTGCGTTATTCCGGCCGCGGGGCAAAAATGCGAATGCCGCATATCGTCCCCCTCTCAGAACAGTCCATCGCCATTCTGAAACAGATTAAGGATATCACCGGTAATAATGAACTGATCTTCCCCGGCGACCATAACCCGTATAAGCCAATGTGTGAAAACACGGTCAATAAGGCACTGCGGGTGATGGGTTACGACACGAAAAAGGATATCTGCGGTCACGGCTTCCGGGCAATGGCATGCAGTGCGCTGATGGAATCGGGTTTATGGGCAAAGGACGCAGTAGAACGCCAGATGAGTCATCAGGAGCGCAATACCGTGCGCATGGCTTATATTCATAAGGCAGAGCACCTGGAAGCCCGCAAAGCGATGATGCAGTGGTGGTCGGATTATCTGGAAGCATGCCGAGAATCTTATGCACCGCCTTATACAATTGGTAAAAATAAGTTTATCCCATAGTATACTAACGAATCCCACACTCTGGCAAATTACCACCACCTCTACAGGAGGTGGTTCTATATAGACTTTTATCAACTTTATGACGAAAAACACCTATT
>NZ_JBQZXE010000187.1:0-4386 GCF_053555855.1 Shigella sp. SIG3 | reverse complement strand
ATTTTCGCACCATTGCGGGGCGCTGTTTTTATTATTTCCTGTCTACACTCAGCTTATTGCGACGCGAAATCGTGCGCAAAAGCTGGCACTACTTTTGCTTATAAGAGGATGGCCACAGACAGGTAAAAGACGTTTCCCAAACGTCCTATAACGATAATTTTCGCCTCACAGGAAGCATTATGAAAAAGATGATGATAGCCACACTGGCTGCCGCCAGCGTGCTGCTTGCCGTTGCAAATCAGGCGCATGCTGGCGCGACGCTTGATGCCGTTCAGAAAAAAGGTTTTGTGCAATGCGGGATCAGTGATGGATTACCTAGGTTCTCTTATGCCGATGCAGACGGTAAGTTTTCAGGTATTGATGTTGATGTTTGTCGTGGTGTTGCCGCTGCTGTATTTGGTGACGACACGAAAGTGAAATATACCCCACTCACAGCAAAAGAACGCTTCACCGCTTTACAGTCAGGGGAAGTGGATTTGCTCTCCCGTAATACGACCTGGACTTCATCTCGCGATGCCGGGATGGGAATGGCATTTACCGGCGTCACTTATTACGACGGCATTGGCTTCCTGACGCACGATAAAGCGGGGCTAAAAAGCGCGAAAGAACTGGATGGCGCTACCGTCTGTATTCAGGCGGGTACTGATACCGAACTCAACGTCGCCGACTATTTCAAGGCAAACAATATGAAGTACACACCAGTGACTTTCGATCGCTCTGACGAATCAGCGAAGGCACTGGAATCTGGTCGCTGCGATACGCTGGCTTCGGATCAGTCGCAACTGTATGCCTTGCGCATCAAATTAAGCAACCCGGCTGAATGGATTGTCTTACCGGAGGTTATCTCTAAAGAACCGCTTGGGCCGGTAGTTCGTCGTGGCGATGATGAATGGTTCTCGATTGTACGCTGGACGCTTTTCGCCATGCTAAATGCTGAAGAGATGGGCATCAATTCCCAGAACGTCGATGAAAAAGCGGCTAATCCAGCAACGCCTGATATGGCACATCTGTTGGGTAAAGAAGGCGATTACGGCAAGGATCTGAAGTTGGATAATAAATGGGCCTATAACATCATCAAACAGGTGGGTAACTACTCGGAAATTTTTGAGCGTAACGTAGGTTCAGAAAGCCCGCTGAAAATTAAACGTGGGCAAAATAATCTCTGGAATAACGGCGGTATTCAGTACGCGCCGCCCGTGCGTTAAGTCGGTGTGAGGTAACGAGCGTCGCTACGGCGGCGCTCTCTTCAGCGTTATGCTTTCCGAGGTTTCTATGTCTCATCGCCGCTCAACCGTTAAAGGCTCACTCTCCTTTGCCAACCCTACGGTTCGTGCCTGGTTATTTCAGATCCTTGCCGTTGTTGCTGTTGTCGGCATTGTTGGTTGGTTATTTCAAAACACTGTAACGAATCTCAATAATCGTGGCATTACTTCAGGTTTTGCCTTTCTGGATCGCGGCGCTGGCTTCGGTATTGTCCAGCATTTGATCGATTACCAGCAGGGCGACACCTACGGACGCGTTTTTATTGTCGGCTTACTCAATACGCTACTGGTTTCTGCATTGTGTATTGTGTTCGCTTCTGTTTTGGGCTTCTTTATCGGTCTGGCGAGACTTTCGGATAACTGGCTGCTACGAAAGCTTTCCACGATTTATATTGAGATCTTCCGTAATATTGCAAATCTTCTTCTGGTACTTTGCCGTGTTGCGCAATTTGCCCGGACCACGCCAAGCTGTGAGCGCGTTTGATCTGGCCTTTTTGAGCAATCGTGGGCTTTATATTCCGTCACCGCAGCTGGGAGACGGATTTATTGCGTTTATCCTGGCTGTTGTTATGGCTATAGTCCTTTCTGTTGGGCTATTCCGCTTTAATAAAACATACCAGATAAAGACCGGACAACTGCGCCGCTCCTGGCCGATCGCCGCAGTGTTGATCATTGGTTTGCCTTTACTGGCGCAATGGCTTTTTGGCGCAGCACTACACTGGGATGTCCCAGCCCTACAAGGCTTTAACTTCCGCGGCGGAATGGTTTTAATTCCTGAACTGGCAGCCTTAACGCTGGCACTTTCGGTTTATACCTCTGCATTTATCGCCGAGATTATCCGCGCTGGGATCCAGGCAGTGCCTTATGGTCAACATGAAGCGGCTCGGTCACTGGGGTTACCCAACCCGGTTACGCTACGCCAGGTCATTATTCCCCAGGCACTGCGAGTAATTATTCCGCCGTTAACCAGCCAGTATCTCAACATCGTCAAAAACTCCTCTCTTGCCGCCGCTATTGGCTATCCCGATATGGTTTCGCTGTTTGCTGGCACCGTGCTGAACCAGACGGGGCAAGCCATCGAGACGATAGCCATGACCATGTCGGTCTATCTGATTATCAGCCTGACTATCTCGCTGCTGATGAATATCTATAACCGCCGCATCGCGATCGTTGAACGCTAAGGAGTCATGATGACAAAAGTATTCCTGTCTCAGCCCTCGCGCCCGGCGAGCCATAACTCAAGCCGCGCGATGGTGTGGGTGCGAAAAAATCTGTTCTCCAGCTGGAGCAATAGCCTGCTGACTATTGGCTGCATATGGTTGATGTGGGAACTGATCCCACCGTTGCTGAACTGGGCATTTTTGCAGGCTAATTGGGTTGGCTCAACGCGTGCTGACTGCACAAAAGCCGGTGCCTGTTGGGTCTTCATTCACGAACGATTTGGTCAGTTTATGTATGGGCTTTACCCACACGACCAACGCTGGCGAATTAACCTCGCATTACTGATTGGGCTTGTATCGATCGCACCAATGTTCTGGAAAATACTCCCGCATCGCGGTCGCTATATTGCGGCCTGGGCGGTGATTTACCCACTGATTGTCTGGTGGCTGATGTATGGCGGTTTTTTTGGTCTTGAGCGGGTTGAAACCCGGCAATGGGGCGGGCTGACGCTAACTTTAATTCTTGCATCCGTTGGGATTGCGGGGGCGCTACCGTGGGGGATCTTACTGGCATTAGGTCGCCGCTCCCATATGCCGATTGTGCGTATCTTATCGGTCATTTTTATCGAGTTCTGGCGCGGCGTACCGCTGATTACCGTATTGTTTATGTCTTCGGTCATGCTGCCGTTGTTTATGGCAGAAGGCACCAGTATCGACAAACTGATCCGCGCGCTGGTTGGCGTGATCCTGTTTCAGTCAGCATATGTTGCGGAAGTCGTGCGAGGTGGATTACAGGCGCTGCCTAAAGGGCAATATGAAGCGGCAGAGTCGCTGGCGTTGGGTTACTGGAAAACTCAGGGGCTGGTTATTCTGCCACAGGCGTTGAAGCTGGTAATTCCTGGGCTGGTAAATACCATCATCGCACTCTTCAAAGATACCAGCCTAGTGATCATCATCGGCTTGTTCGATCTTTTCAGTAGCGTTCAGCAGGCAACCGTTGATCCCGCCTGGTTGGGTATGTCGACGGAAGGGTATGTTTTCGCCGCGCTGATCTACTGGATCTTTTGTTTCAGCATGTCACGTTATAGCCAACATCTGGAAAAACGTTTTAACACCGGGCGTACACCGCATTGAGGACACTATGAGCCAAATTTTACTGCAACCTGCTAACGCGATGATTACGCTGGAAAACGTCCATAAATGGTATGGACAATTCCATGTTTTGAAAAATATAAATTTAACCGTGCAACCGGGAGAACGGATCGTTCTGTGTGGCCCTTCTGGTTCCGGTAAATCGACAACCATTCGTTGTATTAATCATCTGGAAGAACATCAACAGGGACGGATTGTCGTAGATGGCATCGAACTTAATGAAGATATCCGCAATATTGAGCGCGTCAGGCAGGAAGTGGGAATGGTATTTCAGCATTTCAATCTCTTCCCTCATCTGACCGTTTTACAGAACTGTACCCTGGCACCGATTTGGGTACGCAAGATGCCTAAGAAAGAGGCCGAAGCTCTGGCGATGCATTACCTTGAGCGGGTGAGAATTGCCGAACATGCGCATAAGTTTCCCGGACAGATTTCAGGTGGTCAGCAGCAACGCGTTGCCATTGCGCGTTCGCTGTGTATGAAGCCGAAAATTATGTTGTTTGATGAACCAACGTCGGCGCTCGATCCGGAGATGGTGAAAGAGGTGCTGGATACGATGATTGGGCTGGCGCAGTCGGGTATGACAATGTTGTGTGTAACACATGAGATGGGGTTTGCACGTACCGTCGCTGACCGGGTAATTTTTATGGATCGTGGGGAGATAGTGGAACAAGCTACACCTGATGAATTTTTTGCGCATCCTAAATCAGAGCGTACGAGGGCATTTTTATCGCAGGTAATCCATTAATTGAATGTTAGTTCGAAAAGCAAAAAGGCCATCCTTTCGGATGGCCTTTCGCTTGATTTGATGT
>NZ_JBQZXE010000186.1:0-4445 GCF_053555855.1 Shigella sp. SIG3 | reverse complement strand
TTCAAAATTTGTCTTTGATATTTATAAAGAGGCGCTATGTATTCCGGTGGGTGAAATAGAGACGTTTGGACAACTGTTAAATAGCAATCCGAATGCAAAACTCACTTTCTGGAAATTCTGGTTCTTAGGTTCTATTCCGTGGGAGCGTAAAACCGTCACGCCAGCCAGTTTGTGGCATCATCCGGGTTTGGTGTTGATTCACGCGGAGGGAGTTGAAACGCCTCAGCCAGAACTGACCGAGGCGGTATAACTTAACGCAGTCGCCCTCTCGCCAGGTTCAGCCGCGATTCGCTCATCTGCATCGCATTCTGACTAACGTGGCAGTGGGTGATGGCAATCGCCAGCGCATCGGCGGCATCCGCCTGTGGATTAGCGGGCAGTTTCAGCAAGGTGCGGACCATATGCTGCACCTGGCTTTTTTCGGCACTACCCATACCTACCACCGTTTGCTTTACCTGACGTGCCGCGTATTCAAATACCGGCAATTCCTGATTCACCGCCGCAACAATCGCCACGCCGCGCGCCTGGCCCAGTTTCAGGGCTGAGTCAGCGTTCTTCGCCATAAAGACTTGTTCAATGGCGAAATAATCAGGCTGGAACTGGGTGATGATTTCCGTCACGCCCGCATAGATGAGCTTCAGACGAGACGGTAAATCATCCACTTTGGTGCGTATGCATCCGCTACCCAGGTAAGACAGTTGCCTACCTACCTGGCGGATGACGCCGTAGCCGGTCACGCGCGAACCCGGGTCAATGCCGAGAATAATAGCCATCACGCGTCTCCGTTTTGCTGTTTAGCAGGCATCATCAGAGAGTCGCTGCAACCTCATCAGAGATTTCACCGTTATGGTAAACTTCCTGCACGTCGTCGCAATCTTCCAGCATATCGATCAGACGCATCAGTTTCGGCGCGGTTTCTGCATCCATATCAGCTTTGGTGGACGGGATCATGGAAACTTCCGCGCTGTCTGCTTTCAGACCTGCCGCTTCCAGAGCGTCGCGCACTTTACCCATTTCTTCCCATGCAGTGTAGACATCAATCGCGCCGTCATCATATGTCACAACGTCTTCAGCACCTGCTTCCAGAGCTGCTTCCATGATGGTGTCTTCGTCGCCTTTCTCGAAGGAGATCACGCCTTTTTTGCTGAACAGATAAGCTACGGAACCGTCAGTGCCGAGGTTACCGCCACATTTGCTGAATGCGTGACGCACTTCAGCAACGGTACGGTTGCGGTTGTCAGACAGACATTCAATCATGATTGCCGTGCCGCCAGGACCGTAACCTTCGTAGATGATGGTTTCCATGTTTGCATCATCATCACCGCCCACACCACGTGCAATTGCGCGGTTCAGTGTGTCACGGGTCATGTTGTTAGACAGTGCTTTATCCACCGCCGCACGCAGACGCGGGTTAGCGTCCGGATCGCCACCGCCCAGCTTAGCCGCGGTTACCAGCTCACGAATGATTTTAGTGAAGATTTTACCGCGCTTAGCATCCTGCGCAGCTTTACGATGTCTGGTGTTGGCCCATTTACTATGACCTGCCATAAAAATATCTCCAGATAGCCCTGCCTGTTCAGGCAGCGTTAATTACAAACTGTTCAATCGCCTGCCGGTTGCTCCAGGACTTAGTGAGCGCCGCCGCAGCAGGCGCATCAAGCCACTTGTAAGCCAGATGTTCAGTGAAAACGATCTGCCGCTCGTGCGGAAGCGCAAGACAGAACCATGATTCCGTATTACGCGTCACGCCCGGCGCATAGCGATGACGTAAATGTGAAAAAATTTCAAACTCTACCGTGCGCTGACAGTCAATTAAGGTCAGTTGTTCAGCGACAACATCAATGGTGACCTCTTCCTTTACTTCGCGCATGGCAGCTTGCGGCGCGGTTTCACCCTCTTCCACGCTGCCGGTTACCGACTGCCAGAAATCGGGATCGTCACGCCGCTGCAACATCAGCACCCGTTTCGTATCTTGTGCATAGATGACCACTAAGATCGAAACGGGACGCTTATACACTTTATCCTTCACGCTGCCTCTTCGTTGACTGCCTTCGCTCATCCCATTCACATAGTTATCTATGCTAATGGGAGTTCACTCAGTTGCCGCCTTGATGCAACGCGAATGATTTCGTGTATTTGAGTCATATCAGTTATTCTCAGCCTTCTTCACAACCTGAATGCTCAGCTCAGCCAGTGCAGTCGGGTTAGCAAAGCTCGGTGCTTCAGTCATCAGACACGCTGCCGCCGTGGTTTTCGGGAAGGCGATAACGTCACGGATATTGTCGGTGCCAGTCAGCAGCATGGTCAGACGGTCAAGACCGAATGCCAGACCTGCGTGCGGCGGAGTACCGTATTTCAGGGCGTCGAGCAGGAAGCCGAATTTCTCGCGCTGTTCCTCTTCGTTGATACCCAGAATACCAAACACCGTCTGCTGCATATCACCATTATGGATACGTACTGAACCACCGCCCACTTCGTAACCATTGATGACCATATCGTAAGCGTTCGCCACCGCATTTTCCGGTGCAGCTTTCAGTTCTGCAGCAGTCATGTCTTTCGGTGAGGTGAACGGATGGTGCATTGCCGTCAGGCCGCCTTCACCGTCGTCTTCAAACATCGGGAAGTCGATAACCCACAGCGGTGCCCATTTGCTTTCGTCGGTCAGACCAAGGTCTTTACCCACTTTCAGGAGCAGTGCGCCCATCCCGTCGGCAACAATTTTCTTGTTGTCGGCACCGAAGAAAATCATATCGCCATCTTGCGCGGCAGTACGATCCAGGATGGCTTCGATGATTTCTGCATTAAGGAACTTCGCTACCGGGCTGTTGATACCTTCCAGACCTTTCGCGCGTTCGTTAACTTTGATGTAAGCCAGACCTTTCGCGCCGTAGATTTTAACGAAGTTACCGTATTCGTCGATCTGCTTACGGGTCAGCGATGCGCCACCCGGAACACGTAGAGCGGCAACACGGCCTTTCGGATCGTTCGCCGGCCCCGCAAATACTGCAAACTCAACAGATTTCAGCAGATCGGCAACGTCGGTCAGTTCCATCGGGTTACGCAGATCCGGTTTATCAGAACCATAACGGCGTTCTGCTTCCGCAAAGGTCATTACCGGGAAATCGCCCAGATCCACGCCCTTCACTTCCAGCCACAAATGACGCACCAGCGCTTCCATCACTTCACGCACTTGCGGCGCGGTCATGAAAGAAGTTTCCACATCGATCTGAGTAAATTCAGGCTGACGATCAGCGCGCAGGTCTTCGTCACGGAAGCATTTAACGATCTGATAGTAACGGTCAAAACCGGACATCATCAGCAGCTGTTTGAACAACTGTGGGGATTGCGGCAGTGCGTAGAATTTACCTTTGTGCACACGAGAAGGCACCAGGTAGTCACGCGCGCCTTCCGGCGTGGCTTTGGTCAGCATCGGAGTTTCGATGTCGAGGAAGCCGTGGTCATCCATAAAACGGCGCACCAGGCTGGTGATTTTAGCGCGGGTTTTCAGGCGCTGCGCCATTTCCGGGCGACGCAGGTCGAGGTAGCGGTATTTCAGACGCGCTTCTTCGGTGTTGACGTGGTTAGAGTCAAGCGGCAGAACATCTGCGCGGTTGATGATAGTCAGCGAGGACGCCAGCACTTCAATTTCGCCGGTCGCCATATCGCGGTTAATATTTTTTTCGTCACGCGCACGTACGGTGCCCGTAACCTGAATGCAGAACTCATTACGCAGTTCAGAGGCCAGCTTTAACGCGTCCGCACGATCCGGATCGAAAAATACCTGCACGATACCTTCGCGGTCGCGCATATCGATGAAGATCAGGCTACCAAGATCACGACGACGGTTGACCCAACCACACAGAGTCACCTGCTGCCCCACGTGGGACAAACGGAGCTGTCCACAATATTCTGTACGCATGAGATATCCCTTAACTTAGCTGCCGGCGGATGCCCCCTGCTGCGCAGGTGACCAAGTCGCAGCGTTAGCTGTATGTCACAACTGAATGAAAAAAGGCGGCTATTATACTGGAAATTCTGCCGCACCGTAAGAGCCTGGCCCGCGCTGGAACGCCTCGTTACCACTTTATATCGGGCCTGAAATCAGACTCTACGCCAGTTTGCTATAAAGGTGTTGCCCGAACTCATAAAAATTAACAAAATTTGTCGTTCCGCCATCGGCTAATCGCATTAAGGTGTGAGGCACGATTTTGTTTTTTCAGGAGTCAGCATGCTTGAACTTAATGCTAAAACCACTGCGTTGGTGGTGATCGATTTACAAGAAGGCATCTTACCTTTTGCCGGTGGTCCACATACTGCCGATGAGGTAGTTAATCGCGCCGGGAAGCTGGCGGCGAAATTTCGCGCCAGCGGTCAGCCCGTGTTTCTGGTGCGAGTTGGCTGGTCTGCCGATTACGCCGAAGCATTAAAACAGCCGGTTGATGCCC
>NZ_JBQZXE010000185.1:0-4463 GCF_053555855.1 Shigella sp. SIG3 | reverse complement strand
TGCGGCTGCCGCCACATCCTGCGCCGTCTGCTGTGCGTTTCCGGCTGCAGCCCCGGCACTCTGCTGCGCCTGCGCCACCATTTCCTCAAAGCGCTTCATCACCTCCGGACGTAAATCACCATCCTTTGGTGCATTCAGAAACGCGTTCAGTGTCCCCGGTGCATCAGTCGGTGCCACATCAATATCCCCGACACGGGTTGGCTGCCAGCCGTTACAGTGAAGCGCAACCTCGTAATACCACGGCTCAGCCTCAATCACATAAGCACCGTTATTGTCCGTCACGCAAGTGGCAACAACGTGTGCCACAACGGTCGGACTGGTTCTTCTGGCCCGCAGTTCAATCGCACAATTTACGACAGGTTTACCCGCCCCATCTTTCAGTACACCTGAAATCTTTACTGCCATATTCACCCCACAAAAAGCCCGCCTGAACCAGCGGGCTGTCATAACACTGTGTTACCTGGCTAATCAGAACTTATAACCGACACCCACAATGAAACCGTCAGTGCGCCAGTCGCCACTGCCGGAACCTTCATAAGCAAGGTCAATGGCCACGGATTCGGTCGGGTTAAACTGCACACCAGCCCCCCACGCCAGAGACGTGTTGCTGTGGCGGTTGTCATCACTCCCGGTCAGCACATCGTGCGTTTTCCCCTTGTTGTCAGTTACGCGGAGATAATCCCCGGAGAAGGTCGACACACGGCTGTAAGCCACGCCCGCCATCGCATACGCGCTGAACCATTCATTCACGCGCACAGACGGCCCCGCCATCACGCTGAACCAGCGGTTACGCACGGAATCCTCATGCCAGCGGGTATCGCTGTAATGCGTTTTTTGCTCATCTTCAGCGTTGGCATAGCTGAATGACGTCACCAGCCCCAGCGTGTCCGTAAACTCATAACGGTATTTCACGTTAATGCCCTTCAGGTCATCGCTGCCTGGCATATCAGTATGGGGCTGAAGATACCCGGCGCTCAGCGTGGACTGATGTTCAGACGCCCATGCAGGCGCACCGGATACAGCCAGACAGATGGCTGCGGACAAAATGGCTGCACAAACTTTACGCATAATTACCTCTCGCTTTTCTGCAATAAAAAAGGCACCATTTCTGGTGCCCGTATCTGGGTTATAAAATTCAGCTAATCGTGATGCCTGCAGTGGCTTTCTTCATCACAACAACCAGCAAATCGCTGATACTTGCTGTGGGATACCAGCCATTTACCAGCCATGCCGATACAGAAAACTCCAGCGTCATGTGACCGTGACCGGCAGGCATATCAATAACACCCGTATATATCAGCGTATTATCCAGGGTCGTTCGGTTATAAATTTCAGCACCGTTTTTCTTCACTATCAGGCGGCATGACGAATAAATATTGTTATTCTTCCGCTCATGTTTAGCACCGCGAAACGCCACCGCGGGAATAACAATTTGCCGATCAAACGGCTGATCGTCATAAACCCTGACGGTAATGGTCCCTGATGGCCACCTCTCCGGTGCCCGGGAGTCCCGTGGGAAAGGTTTGCCCACTGTTTTAACGAGATCGCCTTCAATCTGGTTCGCGGACAATTTTCCCAGAACCCGACAGTTCTTATTAGTCGTGACGTTGTTGAGCGTCCCGGAGTTCGCGTTCACGTTACCGCTGATATCGGCATTTTTCGCCGTCAGCCGTCCGCCAGGTGTCAGGGAAAATGCCGGAGGATTACCGCCGCTGGTAATGGTCGGAGCCGTCAGGCGTTTCAGGAACACGTCGTTCATGAATATCTGATCGCCCTGACCAACAAACATCGGCTTTGTGTTGCCATTCGCAGGATTAATCATCGCAATCCTGTCTGCCGCCAGCAGCACCTGACTCTGCATTCCTGCTGGCGTATTCTCAATACCGGCACCGATACCCGCAATATAAAGGCGTCCGTCCTTCATCTGTTGCAGCTTCACAGCCCACATGCTGTTCAGGTTATTATTTGTATCAACCTGAACTTTCTGTATCTGCTGGATTGCAGCACTCTGATTTTCCAGTGTTTTATTGACGGTTTGCGTGATTTCATTGCTGACATTCGTAATGGACGTCCTGATTTCAGTCAGGTCCGGCGCAAGCTGACCGTTATCAATCTGCGTCCACAACTCCTTGCCGAGATGCGTTTTATTGATCAACCCTTTATAAAAACTCAGATAACCTTCCGCATAATCGCTCGCCCGACCGACGGCCTCCACAAATGCCGATTTGCCAACGGTGTTCACACTGCGAACGTAAAAATAATAATCATGGCCCGGCCTGATATTGATACTGGCGGCTATCCAGTACAGCGCCGTGCCAAGATAGCGGGCGCTGGTTTCAACCTGCCTGATATCCGCAATCCGCTTTTCCGAAAACCAGAACTCAAACTGCACCGTCGGGTCATATACAGCCAGTTTCGGGACCACCGTTATCTGAAAATACCCCGGTATCAGTTCAATAGTGACAGGCGCTGCCGGTGCCGCAATCCGGAACGATACCGACGCCGGATCGCCCTGCTGCCCCCGGGCATTTACCGCCCGGACTGTCAGACTGTAATTCCCCAGCGCCAGCTGCCTGAAGCGGTATGTGGTTTCCGTCGTCCTGCCTGTGCTGACCAGCCGCTCACTGCCGTCGTCCGCTGCCACGGTCAGGCGAAGCAGGAAGCTCACACCCTTCACCACCTTCGGCGTGTCCCATCGCTCCAGCACCTGATATTCCCCGCTGTCTGCGGTGACTTCGGCGGTCAGATGCTGCACCGCTGGCGGCGTGACACCATTCACCGTGCCGCGCCGGTCACCGTCAAAGTGTGCCCCGTTATCCACGATGGCCTCTTTTTCCGGCACATGCTGCACGGCGGTGATGGCATACGTGCCGTCGTCGTTCTCACGGATACTCACGCAGCGGAACAGGCGCTGGCGCAGCGTCGGCAGCTTCAGCCCCCACACGCTGTATTCTGCAACGCCGTCAGGAACCCGGCTCACTTTCACCTTCACGCCGTCGGTGACGGACTGAACCTCCACGCTGACCGGATTGCCATTTCCGTCAACCAGGCTTATCAGCGTGGTACCGGAGGACGGCAGCGTGATTTCACGGTCGAGCGTCAGCGTCCGGGTCTGGCTGTTCACCGCCAGTACGCGACCACCGGTGCTGATACCGGCATAATCATCATCGCAGATTTCAATGACATCACCCGGTACATGGCGAAGCCCTTCTGCGCCGACGCTGAAGTCCACGGTCTGCGTTTCCAGCAGTTCCGTTTTAATCAGCCACAGCCCGGCGCGGTGCGCCTGTCCCCGGCTGGTACAGCCAAAGGCATCCATCTTCGTGACGTTACGACCGTAACGGACAATGGCCTGCGTGTCCTCCACAAGCTCTGTCGCCGTCTCATGACCGTTGTCCGGATCAATCCAGTTCACCTCAACGACATTATGGCGGTCCTTCAGGGCGCTGAAGCTGTAGCGGAACGGCGCGCCATCATCCGGCATCACCACATTACTGCGGTTATAGGTCCACACTTTATCCGACGGTCGGTCCTGCACGAACGTCAGCGTCTGCCCGTTCCATACCGGCATACAGCGCATCGCCGAGCAGAAATCACTGAGAACATCCCACGCCTTACGCTGTGTGGTCAGGTAAGCGTTACAGGTGATGCGCGGCTCCGTGCCGCCAAATCCGTCCGGCACTGACTGGTCGCAGTACTGGCCGATGACATACAGCGCCCATTTGTCCACATCTGCCGCACCAAGACGTTTCCCCATGCCGTAGCGCGGATGAGTGAGCATGTCCCACAGACACCAGGCCATGTTGTTGCTGTATGCTGGCTTAAGCGTTCCGTCCCAGATACCGCTGTATTGCCGCGTCTGCGGGTTATAGTTCGACGGCACCTGCAGAATGCGCCCGCGAAGATGATAATTGCGACTCACCTGCTGGTTACCGAACTGCTCTGAATCCACCTGCACGCCGACCAGCGCCGTGTTCGGGTAGCACTGTTTCACATCGATGATTTCGGTGTACGACGACCAGAGCGTTTTGTTCTGCAGCTGGTCTGTGGTGCTGTCCGGTGTCATCCTGCGCATCCGGATATTAAACGGGCGCGGCGGCAGGTTACCCACCACCACCGAGGCCAGATACTGCGAAGTGGTTTTGCCCTTAATGGTGATGTCTTTTTCCGTCACCCAGCCACCGTTACGCTGTATCTGAACCAGCAGGCGGACTTCCGACGGATTCCGGTCCCCCTTTGAGGTGGTTTCCACCAGTGCCTGCACACCGAAGGTCAGGCGCAGACGATCAATGTTTGCCGACGTGATGGTCCGGGTGATCGGCGTGTCGTATTTCACTTCCGTACCCAGCACAGTCTCTGAGCCGGAAGATTCAAACCCCTCCGGCGGTGTCTGCTCCTGCTCGCCGGCGCGGAACACCACCGTAACACCGGAAAAGTTTGTCTTCCCCTCGCTGTCCAGGACC
>NZ_JBQZXE010000184.1:0-4490 GCF_053555855.1 Shigella sp. SIG3 | reverse complement strand
TGCCTTTCGGCACGTAAGAGGCTAACCTACATTTGTGAGACATAGATTGGGCCTCAGATTAATGTTAAGCGTCTTGCAGGACGCGTAATGTTAACTGGGGCTTTTCTCTGTCTGCCTTACAGTGGCATGCCCGAGGCAGACAGCCTCAAGCACCCGCAGCAATCTTACCGATACCGATAAGAAAACGCTATTTTTTATTGCCAGCACCTTCTATCCAGGCTAATTTATCTGCGTCAGAACGGCGCAATGCGCTCGCCTGAGATACGTTTACTTGCCATGGTAACAACAGGTAACGGCAATTGCTGTTTCTGTTTTGTTTCCTTCAAAAACCCCGGACCATCAATCCGGGGTTTTTGTTTGTTAACCCCAACGGCAAATCGAATACACCACCAGCGCCACCGCCATCGCAATTCCTACCGTGGTGAATGCCTCAGGCCAGGTCATTGATTCACCTCCTGCGGTGGTTCCGGTAGCGGCATCCAGTGAGTTGAGCTCTCTACTTCAACGCCGTCTTTGTCCACAAAAGCCATCTTATTCCCGCCACGAGTGGGGCAAAAAACCTTATCCCAGGAACCGGGGAATACATTCCCGAGATCATCGAGAAGAATCACATCGCAATATTCAGCAGGAACTGCATCACTACAGCTTATCCAGCCAGCCAGAGTTACCGGAGAGTTGCCAGCCTTACGCATGGCCATTTCCACGATTTCAACCATATCTCCTGGTGGAATTTTACAAAGTTGCCCAATACATTTCTGCTGCCTGGCATATTCGAGAATGTGCTCCAGTTTGGTTCGATTAATCATTATTTATCTCCCTTAAGCATGGCAGCGCGGCAGGCGTTCCAGCCATCAACATAATCAAACGTATTACTATCGTTTGGCCCGATTTCATCCGGCACTATCGGCTCTGGTTGGATAGTGACGTTGGCAAAGGCAGCACGCAAACCGGTTTTAATTTCTTCGATTTCACCAGAGCCAAGCGATGAATCTGACAGTGCGTGATGGAATGCGTAAGCCATGTCGTCGTTTACTGCAACCGGCACTGCCGGCGCTGCGTAAAGCGGTGTTATATCTGCCCGAAAATCACATGCTTTATGCAGTCGTACCCAACGCTCAACTTCCGCTTTGTCAAAATATATAGCAGTGAACGTATTAGATTCCTGGTCAACTTGAGTAAACGTCACCTTCCACGCTACAGCTACGGCTTTCCATCCATCAGGTTGTCGCATTCGCGGGGCAGCATAAAGCTCATGCATTCCATCAGGCAGCGAGTGACCCACATACTCACCGAACCCGTCAATACACATGCCCCCATCTTCAACAATGCATTCCGCTACAGGCTCTGCTTCCAGTGATGCCAGAGCGATAAGCGCCAGTTCACGAATTTCACCGCCGTCTATATCGTCAATATCATCGCGGCCAGAAATGTTAGCCAGCCATTGCAGTCGCTCTTTGGTAATAGTGGCCATGCCGTAGCCCCTTCTTGATATTTTTCAAACCAGAACACAACCGGGTCAGATTTCATTTCAACCAATCCCATACGAACCAGCGCTTTGCCTTTCCCGGACGCAAGGAATTCACGACGACCATCACTGATAATTCGTCGATAATCTTCTAGGCTACTGCAATGCTTGTGCAGATTGCATGGGTGGCATTCTGGTACCATGTTGGATATATCGTCACGTTCCTGGTGAAGCATATTTCCATCAAAACGAATGACCGGTTTTACATGGTCTGCATGCCACTTTTCGCCAAGTTCGCAGCCGCAATAAGCGCAGCGACCACCGAACTTCATGCGCAGTTCTGCACGTTGTTTTTTCGTCAGTGCCATATCAGCTTTCCTTATACGGATTAATTTTATTGTGCAGTGTGTTGAATGACGCCCATACCACGTCGTTATACAATTCAATAACTGGCTCAATTATTTTTCCGATTATCCAGACAAAAATTAGCGGGGATATCGGTGTCATCAACACGATAAACAGAATGAGAAACAGGAATTCTGTTGTTCTACTCTTTCGCGGATATTTTTTTCTAAATAATGTAACCATTCATTACCGCCCTTTCGGGCGGTCTCCTGATGATTTGAGGGTGCAGAAATCCCTCCGGTTAAGGATTAAATTTTTAACAGTGCTAAATTTAATTATTCAGTTCTGGATTTTGTCGCCCTGCGTATCCGCGCTTTCGCGTTACGCTCAATCTGTATCAGCTTTTCTATATTTCTCCGCCTTTCCTGTTCCTCCTGGCGCAATAGCCTTACATCATCTGCCAGTCTGGTTTCTCTTTTTGCCACAGAGAGCATCCAGTCAAACGGCTCCACAACCGCACCGCAGATTTTACAGCGGACCTGACGCTCTTTTTCGTCAACCCGGACAGAGGCGTGATGGCAATATGGTCTTTCCGATGGTTCATAAAGAAAATTAACCTGATTACGTGGGTCATCCTCTTTTACCGGAAATAAAACGATATTGCTTAACTCATCTTCTGGTTTTATTTCCATGCTCCTCTCCTTTGATGCGAATACCAGCGGTAATTGAAGCCTGATAGCTAATTTTACTCACAGTACCGCCTCCTGAAATTTCCCCTGATAAAACGCCAGCACGCGCTGCATAGCTTCGCTCTTCCGGCACTCGCGACAGATTATATTCAGGCGCCTGTCGTAGCGGCGTATTTCTCCGTCTGGTAATGACCAGATAAGGTCAGGATCAACCACAACCGGTTTCTTCACCTTTACCCTCGATAGCTTTTTGCGGGCGTTTTGCCAGTCTTTATGAGCCTGTTCAGAGGGAAATACCCCGTAGCCAGAATTATATACATCACCACTTGCGACCAGTTCCATGCATAAGCGACCGACAGACGCACGACTGATACCTGTTTCATCTGACAACTGCCGAATCGTGACCCGACCGTCCTGATGCACGAGTTCCACAATTCGCGTCTTCAGTTCTTCCCGCTGTTCGGGAGTAAAAGGTTTCGCCATAAATCCTCCTGAAACTACTTAACAACCCTCGAATGGCTAACATTCGGACGCCAGCTCTCCCAGTTAAAATTCACCCAGCGCCCGCCGTTCATGACCATGCGATCCATCACCCGCTCGCCGAGAAGTGTATTCATCGCTGCATGGTTAATATTTGTCAGCATCCCCACACCGCGTAACGATGCCGTCCGGCGATCAACAATCTGGTTCAGTACCACCTGCTCGTTTTTCGTATCCCGCTGCATGCCAATTTCATCCAGGACCAGCAGGTCAACACCACAAAGCTCCTGTAAAAATTTTTCACCGGATTTGCCGTTGTCGTAGCTCTCATGCAACACGCTCATGACATCGGACACGGTGACGATAATCACGCTACGCCCCTTCGCCATCAGCCGGTTGCCAATCGCGGCTGCAAGATGATTTTTTCCGGTGCCGGGCTTACCGCTGAACACAAAATTCGTACAGCCTGTCATCAGTTCGTCAGCTATGGATTTCGCCTGACTCAGTGCATGTCGCTGACCGTCGTTCTGCGCCCGGTAATTCGCAAACGAACACTTCCGGTGCAACGGCTGGATGCCGGAGCGGTTCAGAATTTTTTCCACCCGCAACTGACGATTCAGGCGGTTGATCTCCTCGCAACGTTTCTGGCCTTCAGCAAGTTGCCACTCGCGCCACTCCGCAACCGTTCTGAATGGGGCGGTTACATGTGGTGGGGTCAGTCTGCGGATACGCTCCAGAACGCCTCCTGTCGCAATATTTTTCATGGTCTGTTACCCCCTGAAGCCTGGCGGGATCGCACTGTCCGGCAACGAGACGGTGTTAACCTGTCGGAGCAACGTCTCAGGCCGAACACCTTTCGGCGCGAACAGACCCTGGTATTCATTGGCGATGCTGTGTCGAATCACCTGCTCAGGTGTAAAACCCTGCTGACGGAATTTTTCCAGTTCCCGTATCGCCCCGTTAGCGCCCAGCTCCGTTCGAATCGGTTTTCGCAATGCCTGCCTGAACTGGACCCACTCATGCCAGAGTGTATCTGGCAACCAGTCGGGCAGATCAACTGACAACGGGTCAAATTTTTTCTGGCGAACAGCCCCACCGATAACCAGAATTCCCTGCTCGGTGTGCCTTGCGATATCACTGCGCCGCAAGACACATATCCCGGTTTCAACAGCACCGATTTTGAGCAGTGATTTCTGTCGCGGAGAATTTCGGTCAAGCTCGATCCCACACCGGACACCGTTCCTGTCAGTCACGACGATATCAATCCGCCCTCCGCAACCGTCACCACGCTCTGGCACCGGATACTCACGACAGACATCCAGGCCAGCAGCCTGCAACGCAACCACCGCAGAATTACAAAATTCCGCTGCAGTACCGCCAGATAATCTCCCCTCAAGCACTCCAGCCACAAAATCCCGAAACTCCCTTCCGGAAGGGAAGGGTTTGGGATGGGTTAGATCTGTTTTTAGATCTTTATCTGTATCTTTATTAGTTGCCTTTGTGTTGGCATC
>NZ_JBQZXE010000183.1:0-4605 GCF_053555855.1 Shigella sp. SIG3 | reverse complement strand
GAATTCCATCCAGTCGTTTTGGGTTGCTAATGATGTCCTGCATCCGCTTAATCTGGTCGGGCGTAGACATATAACCCCACAGGGTGAGCAGAACCTTTTTTGCGGCTACACTATTTCCTTGGTCTGATACTAATGCCATATAGCCCCATAAACTATCCCTCAGCCAGACAGCATCATAGTGGGTTTCTGCCGCTGTTTTGTCATCTTCGAAAGTAGAAGCAAGAATAAACGTTCCCCAGGGTTTCTCCGTCAACGTTAACTTTCGTGTGTTTTCTGTTAATGTTAGCAATCCTTGAATTTCGTCTTTGGTATAGTGACTCTTTATTTCATTTTTTAATTTGGCTGAGTGAATCAGAAAACGATAATTAGGATACTTATCTGGATTTAACGATAAATAACTTTTATCTGTTACTGCCCCCCTGGAATTAAGAATGTTAAATACAGATTCGCTTGTCACTTCTGCCTCTGTCGCCTGGCATGTGCCGCACGAAAATATACCAGCGAGCAGAAGAGTTAATGCAGATTTCCCTTTCATAAAATAATCCATCAATCGTTTGTTAAAAGCGTAGATAACCACTTATTCAACAACTTGAAAATAAGGTATTTTACCTGGGTTGTTACAAAAGGATTGCATTGCGTAAACGCTTTTTATTTACAAAAAAATGGGGAAGTGTTACAGCGATTGCGAAAAGCCTGAAGTGATTGAATTAAGATAATATAGAAAATCAGATACAGCAAAAATGGCAGATTGATCAGGTGAAGATAAATTGGAGCGGGCGAAGGGAATCGAACCCTCGTATAGAGCTTGGGAAGCTCTCGTTCTACCATTAAACTACGCCCGCTTCGAGATGCGTAAGGCATTATAAACCTTACGCTCTCCTTAGCAAGTGCCGCGCTGCTGACTGCTGATTAATTCGCCATCAGCATTTTGGCTTGCTGCCCTGCGGCGGCAAGTAACGTAGCGGATCAATTGCCGTTGCACGGTAACGAATCTGGAAATGCAGGCGAACAGATGCCGCATCCGTGCTCCCCATAGTGGCGATTTTTTGCCCAGCCTTCACGCTTTGCCCATTATTTACCAGCATCGTGTCATTATGGGCGTAAGCCGTAATGTAATCTTCACTGTGTTTAATCATGATGAGATTACCGTAGCCACGCAGCTGGTTGCCCACATACACCACCTTTCCTGCACCCGCGGCGTAAATAGGTGTACCCCGTGGAGCTGAGATATCAATCCCTTTATTGCCGCCATCTGCTGTCGAATACGGCATGATAACTTTCCCTGTCGTTGGCCATAACCAACAACGTTGCCCTACTGGCGGCCAGGAAGATTTCGGTACCGCTGATGACGGTGTAACCGATGCGGTTTTGGTCGTTGATTTGGCGGTTGATTTACGTGTACTACTGCTACTTTTCGCCCCACCCAGTTTTAGTTTCTGACCAACTTCAATGGTGTAAGGGGGGGAAATGCCGTTCAGTCGCGCCAGCTCTTTTACGCTGGTTCCCGTGGTGCGCGAAATACGATATAGCGTATCCCCCCGTTTCACGGTGTAAACGGAGCCGGAATACGTTCCTGTATCGGATGATTTGCTACCCGAACAGCCCGCCAATAGCAGTCCAACCGATAAAAACATCACGATACCCAGAGATTTTTTATTCAGGCGTCCCGCACTCAAAATCTTTCCTCGCTTAAAAAACAAGACGCCATATCATAGCAGCCAGCCTCTTGATACCCAATCTCTTGCTTCTGGAAAAACGTGGTAATAGAGAAAGAGGTTAATTTCATTTGGCAAAGGGAAGTATCATCAGCAAAATATTCGCTGTAGAGGTATCGAAGTTCCTGACTTTTTACCCTATTTCCCATCCTGATGCGTAATAATCCTGATTTATCACATTGATTTTATCGCCACTCATATTGATACGTATCACTGTCCCTATTCAGAGTCCTGTTTCGTATCATATCTGTGTTTTTTTAACGTCATCACACTTCCTTCCTCCCCTAACGCTTATCGTCGTTTCTGGCGTAAATCTTGCCTGCTTAGACTAAATCTTTGCCATAAGAACCAAATGTTCAAATCGAGGGGATTTCTATGGAAGCGCGGGAAGCAACCGCTACGGGTGAATCATGCATGCGCGTCGATTCCATTGCTAAGGTCACCGGGCGGGCACGATATACTGACGATTATGTTATGGCGGGCATGTGTTACGCGAAATATGTACGTAGCCCTATCGCACATGGTTATGCCGTAAGTATTAATGATGAACAAGCCAGAAGTTTACCGGGCGTACTGGCGATTTTTACTTGGGAAGATGTGCCTGATATTCCATTCGCTACAGCTGGGCATGCCTGGACACTTGACGAAAACAAGCGCGATACCGCCGATCGCGCACTGCTAACTCGCCATGTTCGTCATCATGGTGACGCCGTTGCCATCGTCGTGGCCCGCGATGAACTCACGGCAGAAAAAGCGCCGCAATTGGTCAGCATTGAGTGGCAAGAATTACCCGTTATCACCACGCCAGAAGCGGCGCTGACAGAAGACGCTGCACCAATCCATAACGGCGGCAATTTACTGAAACAAAGCACGATGTCGACGGGCAATGTCCAACAAACAATCGATGCCGCCGACTACCAGGTACAGGGGCACTATCAGACTCCCGTTATTCAACATTGTCACATGGAAAGCGTAACATCGCTGGCGTGGATGGAGGATGACTCGCGAATTACCATCGTTTCCAGCACCCAGATCCCGCACATTGTTCGCCGCGTGGTTGGTCAGGCGCTGGATATTCCCTGGTCATGCGTACGAGTCATCAAACCGTTTGTCGGTGGCGGTTTTGGTAATAAACAGGATGTACTGGAAGAGCCAATGGCGGCATTCCTGACCAGCAAGCTTGGCGGCATTCCGGTGAAAGTTTCCCTTAGCCGTGAAGAGTGTTTCCTCGCAACCCATACCCGCCACGCTTTTACTATTGACGGGCAAATGGGCGTGAACCGCGACGGAACCTTGAAAGGTTATAGTCTGGATGTTCTGTCTAACACCGGCGCTTATGCATCTCACGGGCACTCCATCGCTTCTACGGGGGGGAATAAAGTCGCTTACCTTTATCCTCGTTGTGCCTACGCTTACAGTTCAAAGACCTGCTATACCAACCTCCCCTCGGCTGGTGCGATGCGTGGTTATGGCGCGCCACAAGTCGTATTTGCCTTTGAGTCTATGCTTGATGACGCCGCGACAGCGTTAGGTATTGATCCTGTTGAAATTCGTTTACGCAACGCCGCCCGCGAAGGAGATGCTAATCCGCTCACGGGCAAACGTATTTGCAGCGCAGGGTTGCCGGAGTGTCTTGAAAAAGGCCGGAAAATCTTTGAATGGGAAAAACGCCGTGCAGAATGCCAGAACCAGCAAGGCAATTTGCGCCGCGGCGTTGGCGTCGCCTGTTTTAGCTACACCTCTAACACCTGGCCTGTCGGCGTAGAAATAGCAGGCGCGCGCCTTCTGATGAATCAGGATGGAACCATCAACGTGCAAAGCGGCGCGACGGAAATCGGTCAGGGTGCCGACACCGTCTTCTCGCAAATGGTGGCAGAAACCGTGGGGGTTCCGGTCAGCGACGTTCGCGTTATTTCAACACAAGATACCGACGTTACGCCGTTCGATCCCGGCGCATTTGCCTCACGCCAGAGCTATGTTGCCGCGCCTGCGCTGCGCAGTGCGGCACTATTATTAAAAGAGAAAATCATCGCTCACGCCGCAGTCATGCTACATCAGTCAGCGATGAATTTGACCCTGATAAAAGGCCATATCGTGCTGGTTGAACGACCGGAAGAGCCGTTAATGTCGTTAAAAGATTTGGCGATGGACGCTTTCTACCACCCTGAACGCGGCGGGCAGCTCTCTGCTGAAAGCTCCATCAAAACCACCACTAACCCACCGGCGTTTGGCTGTACCTTTGTTGATCTGACGGTCGATATTGCGCTGTGCAAAGTCACCATCAACCGCATCCTCAACGTTCATGATTCAGGGCATATTCTTAATCCACTGCTGGCAGAAGGTCAGGTACACGGCGGAATGGGAATGGGCATTGGCTGGGCGCTATTTGAAGAGATGATCATCGATGCTAAAAGCGGCGTGGTCCGTAACCCCAATCTGCTGGATTACAAAATGCCGACCATGCCGGATCTGCCACAACTGGAAAGCGCGTTCGTCGAAATCAATGAGCCGCAATCCGCATACGGACATAAGTCACTGGGTGAGCCACCCATAATTCCTGTTGCCGCTGCTATTCGTAACGCGGTGAAGATGGCTACCGGTGTTGCAATCAATACACTGCCGCTGACGCCAAAACGGTTATATGAAGAGTTCCATCTGGCAGGATTGATTTGAGGATAACATCATGTTTGATTTTGCTTCTTACCATCGCGCAGCAACCCTTGCCGATGCCATCAACCTGCTGGCTGACAACCCGCAGGCCAAACTGCTCGCCGGTGGCACTGACGTACTGATTCAGCTCCACCATCACAATGACCGTTATCGCCATATTGTTGATATTCATAATCTGGCGGAGCTGCGGGGAATTACGCTGGCGGAAGATGGCTCGCTA
>NZ_JBQZXE010000182.1:0-4990 GCF_053555855.1 Shigella sp. SIG3 | reverse complement strand
AAATGCAGGCCAAGCAACGCAATCCCAGCCCAAACCATTACGCCGCAGGTAATGCCCAGCACGCCCATCATCGCTTCTTTACGGGAACGACTGACAGCGGTCTGAGAGACAAAAAAGAAATCGGGACCGGGGCTCATAAGCGCCACAATGTGCACCATGGCGACGGTGAGAAATAACATCAACATACATTTGACTCGCGGGGGAAACGTTTACGGAGTCTTCATACTGGCACTTTTTTATGCTGCTGACTACTCTTCGTCGTCGCCATCGACATGCGCACGAATCAGCGCCATAAACGGTTTACCAAAGCGTTCCAGCTTGCGCATCCCAACGCCGTTAACGCTGAGCATTTCGCTGGCGGTGATCGGCATCTGTTCAGCCATCTCAATCAAGGTTGCGTCGTTAAACACCACGTACGGCGGGACATTACTTTCATCGGCAATCGATTTACGCAGTTTGCGTAATTTGGCGAACAGTTTGCGATCATAGTTGCCGCCGAACGATTTCTGCATCGCTTTCGGTTTGAGCGCCACGATACGCGGCACGGCAAGTTGCAAAGAGGATTCGCCGCGCAGCACCGGGCGCGCGGCCTCTGTCAGTTGTAGGGCAGAATGCTGGGCAATATTTTGCGTCACCAGGCCGAGATGAATCAGCTGGCGGATCACGCTCACCCAATGTTCATGGCTTTTATCACGGCCCATACCATAGACTTTCAGTTTGTCATGACCATAGTCGCGGATACGCTGGTTATTAGCACCACGAATCACTTCCACCACATAACCCATCCCAAACCGCTGATTCACACGACCAATGGTGGAAAGGGCAATCTGAGCATCGGTTGAACCGTCGTACTGTTTCGGCGGATCGAGGCAGATATCGCAGTTCCCGCACGGCTCCTGACGCCCTTCGCCAAAATAGTTCAGCAATACCAGACGACGGCAAGTTTGCGCTTCGGCAAACGCGCCCATCGCATTGAGTTTGTGGCGCTCGATATCCAGCAACTGCCCCTGCGGCTTCTCTTCCAGACAACGGCGCAGCCACGCCATATCAGCCGGATCGTAAAACAGCATCGCTTCCGCAGGCAGGCCATCACGCCCGGCGCGACCGGTTTCCTGATAATAGGATTCGATATTGCGCGGAATATCAAAGTGGACCACGAAGCGAACGTTTGGTTTATTGATGCCCATGCCGAACGCCACCGTCGCCACCACAATTTGCAGATCATCGCGCTGGAATTTCTCCTGCACGTCGGCGCGGACATTATTTTCCAGCCCGGCATGATAGGCCGCCGCGCTAATACCCTTGCTTTGCAGGCGCGCAGCGGTGTCTTCTACTTTCGCCCGGCTGTTGCAGTAGATAATGCCAGACTTACCGCGCTGTTCCTGCACGTAGCGCATCAACTGATCGAGCGGTTTGAATTTCTCCATCAGCATGTAGCGAATATTCGGACGGTCAAAACTGCTGATTTGAATCAGCGGATCGTTCAGCCCCAGCAGGCGCACGATATCCTGGCGCGTGGTGTCGTCGGCTGTGGCGGTCAGCGCCATAAACGGCAGCGTCGGGAACCGCTGGCGCAACTGACCGAGCGCGGCATATTCCGGGCGGAAATCGTGGCCCCATTGGGAGATACAGTGCGCTTCATCGACGGCTAATAACACCGGATTCCAGTGCGCCAGATGCTCAAGAAAGTTATCCAGCATCAGGCGTTCCGGGGCGATATACAGTAAGCGAATTTGCCCGGTGCGGCAGCCTGTCATCACTTCAAGTTGCTGTTCGCGGGTTTGCGTCGAGTTAAGGCACGCCGCCGCCACGCCGTTGGCCTGTAGTTGATCCACCTGATCTTTCATCAACGAAATCAGCGGTGAAACAACCACGGTAAGGCCGTTTAGCAATAAGGCAGGAATTTGATAGCAAAGGGATTTTCCGCCACCAGTGGGCATAACAACCAGGCAATCGCGACCGGAAAGCACAGTGTCGATAATTTCTTCCTGGCCGGGGCGAAACTGTTGGTAGCCAAAGGTTTCTTGTAAAACCTGTTTAGCTCCGGACTCCAGATTCAACACTTCCGCCTGCGCCACATTCACCCCGATTGCCTGAAATAAAAACAGGCGCTATTTTCAGCGCCTGCGCGAGAAACTGCAATGCTTTTAGTCTCTGAGAGGGTAATCCTGGATGCTGGATTCCAGATTTGCCAACCACTCAACCGTTCATCAAAACAAGTCGTTTAGCATAACCCCTACACCGACACGGGTCTGGTTGAAGTTATAGTCGATGAGCGATTCTCCATAGCCGCTGTAAACCTGAGTATAAAGGCGCACATGTTTGGTGATCGGGTAACTTAAGCCTAACTCCGCGCCGCCGTAGCCGGTGTTCCAGTTGTACTGTCCTTTCGCACTGAGCACCGCATCACCGAGGTGATAGCCGATTTTAAGCTGGTAGTAACCCATATATTTGGTGATATCCGGGTTATCGTCAGTATTACCCACCACATACCACGGCTTCACTTCTACCAGCCAGTTACCGTTTTCTGCCATCAGGCGAGTATAAAGGCGGTTCCAGCTGCGGGAGGTCGGGTCTGAACGCCCGTTAGAGTCGTGGTTATACCCCATCTCCACATCGCGCAGCGTCCAACCTGCAAAACGGTAATCGGTGGCAAAACCGAGGAACAATTGCGGTTCGTAGTTGGTTTCACGAAACGGTGAAGACTCTTCGCTATTGGACAGTTGCCACCAGGATTTTTGCGTATAAGACGCACCCAACACCGAGTTTGGGCCTAAAATCCCACGCCACAGCGGAAATGCCAGGCTCAACTGAAACTTTACTTCATCCTTACGCGCATTTTCCGCCCAGTCGTAACTGGCAATCGCTTCTTTATTCAGATCGCTGGTTTGGGTGTAGATGAGGTAGTTGGTGTCATAAGGATAGAGCGTGAACGGATTGTCATGCTCCTGCAGCATATTGGCGATAATACTGCCACGCACCGCTGGCGCGTCATGCACCTCTTTCACCGTTGCCTCTTGTGCATATACTGCCATAGGCAACATAAACACCGGCAACAACCAGCCCTGCAGAGTCCGCATCGGTCGTGTTCTCCGTAACGAATTATTGATAAGGTGAATGTTTTTCTGCGGGCTATTTTACATACTTAACTCCATTGCCGTTAGTTATCCCTTCCTAAAGTAGAAACCAACAACAAAGAAGCATAAAATCAACATTTCATTAACCAATGAAGTGTAAGGATGATATGTCTGCCGTACTGACCGCTGAACAAGCCCTGAAATTAGTGGGTGAGATGTTTGTTTATCACATGCCATTTAACCGCGCATTGGGGATGGAACTGGAGCGTTACGAAAAAGAGTTCGCACAGCTGGCCTTTAAAAATCAGCCGATGATGGTGGGTAACTGGGCGCAAAGCATTTTGCACGGCGGAGTCATTGCGTCGGCGCTGGATGTCGCCGCCGGTCTGGTGTGCGTGGGAAGTACCTTAACCCGCCACGAAACCATCAGTGAAGATGAACTACGCCAGCGGCTATCGCGGATGGGGACCATTGATCTTCGCGTTGATTATCTGCGCCCAGGCAGAGGCGAGCGTTTTACTGCTACCAGTAGCCTGTTGCGTGCAGGCAATAAAGTCGCCGTCGCCCGCGTTGAATTACACAATGAAGAACAGCTTTATATTGCCAGTGCCACCGCCACCTATATGGTAGGTTGAAGACATAAAAGCAGGTAAACTGCTGTTACCAATTAAAAATGAGTATTCCCGATGGATGCAAAACAAACGCGGCAGGGCGTATTACTCGCTCTTGCCGCTTATTTTATTTGGGGTATTGCGCCAGCATACTTCAAGCTGATTTACTACGTGCCCGCCGATGAGATCCTGACGCATCGCGTGATCTGGTCGTTTTTCTTTATGGTGGTGCTGATGAGCATTTGCCGCCAGTGGTCCTATTTAAAAACGCTGATTCAGACGCCACAGAAAATTTTTATGCTGGCAGTCTCTGCCGTGCTGATTGGTGGCAACTGGCTACTGTTTATCTGGGCGGTGAACAATCACCATATGCTGGAAGCGAGCCTTGGTTACTTTATTAACCCGCTGGTGAACATTGTGCTGGGGATGATTTTCCTCGGCGAGCGATTCCGCCGGATGCAATGGCTGGCGGTGATTCTGGCGATATGTGGCGTGTTGGTCCAGCTGTGGACTTTTGGTTCGCTACCTATTATCGCGCTGGGGCTGGCATTTAGTTTTGCCTTCTACGGCCTGGTGCGCAAGAAGATTGCGGTAGAAGCACAAACCGGCATGTTAATTGAAACCATGTGGCTGCTGCCCGTGGCGGCGATTTACCTGTTTGCTATTGCCGACAGTTCAACCAGCCATATGGGGCAAAACCCGATGTCGCTGAATTTACTGCTGATCGCCGCCGGTATTGTCACTACCGTACCGCTGTTGTGTTTTACTGCCGCTGCCACGCGCCTGCGTCTCTCAACGTTAGGCTTTTTTCAGTACATTGGCCCGACGCTGATGTTCCTGCTGGCTGTGACGTTTTATGGTGAAAAACCGGGTGCCGATAAGATGGTGACTTTCACCTTTATTTGGGTGGCGCTGGCAATTTTTGTGATGGACGCGATTTATACGCAGCGTAGAACGTCCAAATCAAAAATAAATATATTCTGAAAAAATATGCCGACTCTTGTATGAGAGTGGGCATATTGCCATGCTGACAGGAGACTCACACAAGGATGTAAAATTTATGTTACGTATGTTTATCCCAACATCTAACGGTAAGATTTCCAGACGCCGATATATATTTTCATTTATTTTAATAAATTTCATTTTTGCCTTTCTTATTATCTTTTTTAACGATGGGGAAGCAGGTTTTCTTGTTATAGTCTCTACCATCGCACTCCATTATCTCGTCATCAACATGAATTGCCAACGACTCCGTGATAGTGGTTTCATATATATAAAAATTTATGTTTTTGGTACATTAGC
>NZ_JBQZXE010000181.1:0-5131 GCF_053555855.1 Shigella sp. SIG3 | reverse complement strand
GCATTATCTGAACATAAAACACCATCAGTAAGTTGGAGTCATTACCCTGGAGATCTTCACTGATATTTATATCAACCTTGATGAATTATGAATATATCGGAAATTGAAAAAATCGCAGCAAAGGAAATATTATTATGGGTTAAAGAGAGGATATTTCAGAAAAATGCCCTCCCGTTCAAGGGGAAGGCGAGGAATTACAGATAGCGGCACAGATAAGAGGTAGGTTCGGCAACTTGAAGATGAAACTCACTGTGACCGGGAACATTAAACACCGAACCGGCTTCATACACTTGCCAGTCGGTCGCGTCAGGCAGTAACACATTCAGCGCGCCACTGATTACCGTCATCTCTTCCGGCTCAGCGGTGCTGAAGGTGTATTCGCCTTCAACCATAACACCCACGCTGGCGCGACCAGTGCTGCTGCTGGAAAAGCCGATCGATTTCACTTTGCCGGAAAAGTACTCATTACTTTGAAGCATAAACTGGCCCTGTCTGGTAGTTGAACATCTACTTCACTATAGGGGCCAGAGGCGCTGGCTGTCACGCAAAATTACACCAGTAATTCCGCAGCCAGCCGTGCAATCAATACGTTAGAGAGCAAGACAGGAACATCGAGCTGTTTTTGCAGTAAATCGCGATGACGTTGGTGGAATCCTAAACAATCCAGCATGATGACATCAGCCCCTTTTGCCAGTAATTCTTTCCCAGCATCAATGATTTTTTGTTCTGAATCATGAATGGGGTTACCCAATGAAAATACCGGCGATTTCTGCAAAATTTGCCATTTTTGCGCCTGAACGGGCAGCATCTCCTCAACCGGAACGATAACCCCCACCTGATGATCTTCAACAATAGAGGAAACCAGTGGAGGCAATATTCGCGACGGCTCAAGAAAGATCGTATTACGCGCAGTCATACTACTAATGTTTGCTGTACTCATTAATAAAATGACGTCATAACCCTGATTATCGAGCACTTCAACCACACCTTGCAGATCTCGCTCCACTTTACGACGCGAAACATGGGCCAGCTGGTTGTCATTTAATAATGTGAGAATGGTGTCTTCGCCTGCTTCTGGCGCGTACTCCGCCATCACTTCTTCACGACTTAACTTCTCCAGCAGGCTATGATGGGAAATATTATCTTCGTCAATGTATTCCGTCAGGAGCGGCAAAACCTCCTGCATAGGTACAATGCCGATGGTCAGGATCGCCAACGACGCACTCATTGTTCATCCACCTTACTTTTCTTTCGTCGTTAATTACCGGGCAAGTGTGAAGCACCACTGCTGACACTTACTTGTGCTACAAATGACAAAAAGCGTAGCAGCAGACGTGCACGGCATAATGTAAAGATTCCAAATGATTCCAGTAATGGAATGTTATTGTTTAATATTCTAATTATTAGAAAAACATGAATTATGAAAAATGTGACGCAGATCCCTTGTAGTGGCACTCAGAATCCCTTCCGAGCAGTCTGATGCGGTCACTCTTTGTCAGGGTCCTCATAGCGTTTTTTCGCATCCATCGCTTCCTGAGCCGTCGGATGTTCACTGATCAACGAGTCTGGTTTAGGATGATCGGCTCTGAGTTGGTACCAGGTTACCGTCTGTCCTGGCTTTCCTTTTTCAATCGTCACTATATATGCTTCACGAGGATAAGGCGGTTTCGTTGGCATCGTTCTTCCTTATTTCACGGGATGAACGTTAAGTATAGGCGCTCTAAAATCAACAATTGATCGTCTGTGCCAGGGCGCTACGAATTTCAGAAATCACCTGGTTGGGTTCGTTTGTTGCGTCGATGATAATATGCGCAACTTCGCGATATAGCGCATCGCGTTCTTCCAGCACTTCCTGAACTTCTTCGCTCAGCGGTTTTCCCGTTAAGGTTGGCCGTAAATCTTCTTCCGGTGCAGCTTGCAGTCGGTTAACCAGGACTGATACTGGCGCACACAAATAAACCACGATCCCGTTATTTTGCATGAAGTGACGATTAAATTCCGTCAGAATAATGCCGCCGCCTGTAGCGATAACGGTGGATGGCGCAGTTACCGCTTCCAGCGCCGCCGTTTCTCTGGCGCGAAATCCCGCCCACTCTTCCCTTTCGACGATCTCCGCGACCGTCATATTGAGCTGTGATTGCAACCACTGATCGGTATCGACAAACCGACGGTTAAGCGAATCGGCAAGGGCCATTCCGACCGTTGTTTTACCACAGCCCCGAGGCCCGATCAGAAAAAGAGGTTGTGTCATCGTGGGTTTTCCCCAATAGGTCGCAATGCGGCGAAAGCCGGTGTCATGAGAATAGCGATCATACCATCAAACTAGTACAATTTCGATTGTAAAGAAAAAATTCCACTTAAAGTGAAAATCTCAATACATCCCTTACTATACCAATAAATATTCAAGAATGAAGTGTAAATAATAAATTACATTTAGCCACGACTACGTTGCACTTCCAGCCACCACTTCTCCAGCTCCGCGGCAAAGGCCTGGCGGTCACGTTGTGAAAGGCTATCTGGTCCGCCGGTCTGGATCCCACTGGCACGTAAGGTATCCATAAAATCGCGCATCGTCAGGCGCTCACGAATGGTCGCTGGCGTGTAACGTTCGCCGCGCGGATTAAGCGCCGCTGCGCCTTTCTCGATGGCTTCAGCAGCCAAAGGTATATCTGCGGTGATCACCAAATCGCCCGCTTCACACTGCCGGACAATTTCGTTATCGGCAACGTCGAAACCTGCCGCGACGCGCAGCGTACGAATAAATCGCGATGGCGGCACGCGTAAACTCTGGTTTGCTACCAGTACCAGCGGCATCTGCATACGTTCCGCCGCGCGATACAAAATCTCTTTAATTACATTGGGACACGCGTCGGCATCCACCCAAATTGTCATAAAGTCATCCTTTGTTGGGTAATCCTCTATTGTGTCGCGCTTTTGCCTTCCGGCATAGTTCTGTTTATGCTTCTGCCAGCGATTATCAAAACAATGAATTTCACGGCAGGAGTGAGGCAATGGAAAAGAAAATCGGTTTTATTGGCTGCGGCAATATGGGAAAAGCCATTCTCGGCGGTCTAATTGCCAGCGGTCAGGTGCTTCCAGGGCAAATCTGGGTATACACCCCCTCCCCGGATAAAGTCGCCGCCCTGCATGACCAGTTCGGCATCAACGCCGCAGAATCGGCGCAAGAAGTGGCGCAAATCGCCGACATCATTTTTGCTGCCGTTAAACCTGGCATCATGATTAAAGTGCTTAGCGAAATCACCTCCAGCCTGAATAAAGACTCTCTGGTCGTTTCTATTGCTGCAGGTGTCACGCTCGACCAGCTTGCCCGCGCGCTGGGCCATGACCGGAAAATTATCCGCGCCATGCCGAACACTCCCGCGCTGGTTAATGCCGGGATGACCTCCGTAACGCCAAACGCGCTGGTAACCCCAGAAGATACCGCTGATGTGCTGAATATTTTCCGCTGCTTTGGCGAAGCGGAAGTAATTGCTGAGCCGATGATCCACCCGGTGGTCGGTGTGAGCGGTTCTTCGCCAGCCTACGTATTTATGTTTATCGAAGCGATGGCCGACGCCGCCGTGCTGGGCGGGATGCCACGCGTCCAGGCGTATAAATTTGCCGCTCAGGCGGTAATGGGTTCCGCAAAAATGGTGCTGGAAACGGGAGAACATCCGGGGGCACTGAAAGATATGGTCTGCTCACCGGGAGGTACCACCATTGAAGCGGTACGCGTACTGGAAGAGAAAGGCTTCCGTGCCGCAGTGATCGAAGCGATGACGAAGTGTATGGAAAAATCAGAAAAACTCAGCAAATCCTGATGACTTTCGCCGGACGTCAGGCCGCCACTTCGGTGCGGTTACGTCCGGCTTTCTTTGCTTTGTAAAGCGCCAAATCTGCCGATTTCAACCACTCACGATAGTGACTCATTTGTGGGTTCAGCGGCGCAACCCCCACACTAATCCGTAAAGTTACCTGTGGCGTATTCGGCAAGCGTAACGTGTTTAGCCCTTCACGCACCCGTAACATGGCGGTAATGGCGCTCTCAGCTGGCGTACCGGACATGATTACTGCAAACTCATCGCCGCCAAACCGACCAATCACATCGCTACCGCGCAGGGTAATTTGTAACTGTCGGGTAAGCGCCACAATCGCTTCATCGCCCACATCATGACCCCAGGTATCGTTGATGCTCTTGAAATGGTCGATATCGATAATCAGTAACGTTGCATCGCGATTATGCCGCCGACAGTTATCAAATTCATTGCGTAACATAGTTTCCCAATGACGTCGGTTATACACGCCCGTCATGCCGTCGCGAGTACTCATGACCTGCAACCTGCGTTTATGTTCCGCCAGTTTGGTTGCCGTCTGGTAGCTGACCCAGCCAAACAGCAGAGGATAAACGACAATAATGGGAAGGGAGAGCCACCATTCCAGCGGCGCACTATTGAACGACACGGTAATGCCCGTAAGCTCGAGGGTGACAAGGCAGGAAACCACCATCAACACCAGACCCGCGACAAACAGACGGGGGCCGCCTGCCCCCATCAAATTCAGACACAGAATCATCAACATAGCGGTGGAAGGCAGCACGTTTACGCCCATTACGCCTACCCACATTCCCGCTAATACTGCATCGGTTTTTAAGTTGTAAATTTCCCGGCTAAGCGGATCGACGGCCCTGCTCGCTATCTGCCAGGCTAAATGCGGCCAGACGAACGCCCAGCCGACCAACACCAGCCACCACCAGCCCGGCGGCGGGTGCGAAACCAGCGTTGAAGCAATCGGTAAGAACATGCCAGCCAGGCCAACCGCACGGGGTAGTCTGACGCGACGGGCGAAGCGCAGCCCGGACCGCTGATGTTCGTTTTGAGGAGTTAAAGGAGGTTCCTCCCCATGCGCCGCCGCTTTTTTGAAAAAGTTTTCATCATTCATTATTTTTGGGAACACTCAGAAACAATTTTCCCAAATTATAGAGACGGGGCTAAAGGCAGAAGTATGAAATTTCGGGTGAGCCACTTTCGTAGCTCACCCGTTAGCACTATCTGAACCGCCCCGGGAATCCTGGAGACTAAACTTCCTGAGAAAGAGGTAAACAGGATGACTAAAAATACTCGTTTTTCCCCCA
>NZ_JBQZXE010000180.1:0-5136 GCF_053555855.1 Shigella sp. SIG3 | reverse complement strand
TGTGGGCTTTCTATACATGGTGTGGCTATTTCGTCTGGGCAATGGCGCGATACATCTGGGTGATGAGCCGGATCCCCGATGCCCCCGTGTCGGGATTTGAAAGTGATTTAGGATCTACCGCGGGGAAGTGGTTAGGAGCATTGGTCGGATTTCTGTTTATGGCCCTGGTTGGTGCCTTGTTAGGCGGCATTGCATGGTACACCCGACCTCGTCCCGCACGTTGCAGACGCTATGAATAAAAACTGCTAAGGTTGCGACTCTTTGGCAACGGAGCGCGTATGGAGTTACAACACTGGCAGGCACAGTTCGAGAACTGGTTGAAAAACCATCATCAACATCAGGACGCGGCGCATGACCTGTGTCATTTTCGCCGTGTCTGGGCTACGGCACAGAAACTGGCGGCAGATGACGATGTCGATATGCTGGTGATTTTAACCGCCTGTTATTTTCACGATATCGTGAGCCTAGCGAAAAATCATCCGCAACGGCAGCGTTCTTCAATCCTGGCGGCAGAAGAGACGCGTCGCCTGCTCCGTGAAGAGTTCGTGCAATTTCCGGCGGAGAAAATTGAGGCCGTTTGTCATGCCATTGCCGCTCACAGTTTCAGCGCGCAAATCGCCCCCTTAACAACGGAAGCTAAAATCGTCCAGGATGCGGATCGGCTGGAAGCCCTGGGGGCGATTGGCCTGGCGCGCGTATTTGCCGTTTCAGGGGCATTGAGCTTGGCGCTGTTTGATGGCGAAGCTCCGTGCCGAACTGGCGGGGGAGAATGAAGGTATCGATCACAAGGTGATAGATGCGTTTTCACCCGCTGGCTGAGCGCGTGGCCCTAAACGGCAGTAATTATGTTAACCTGTCGGCCATCTCAGATGGCCGGTTAAATCTATGCAGGAAAATATATCAGTAACCGATTCATACAGCACCGGGAATGCCGCACAGGCAATGCTGGAGAAACTGCTGCAAATTTATGATGTTAAAATGCTGGTGGCGCAGCTTAATGGTGTGGGTGAGAATCACTGGAGCGCGGCAATTTTAAAACGTGCGCTGGCGAATGACTCGGCATGGCACCGTTTAAGTGAGAAAGAGTTTGCCCATCTGCAAACGTTGTTACCCAAACCACCGGAACATCATCCGCATTATGCGTTTCGCTTTATCGATCTATTTGCCGGAATTGGCGGCATCCGTCGTGGTTTTGAATCGATTGGTGGACAGTGCGTGTTTACCAGCGAATGGAACAAACATGCGGTACGCACTTATAAAGCCAACCATTATTGCGACCCGGCGACGCATCATTTTAATGAAGATATCCGCGACATCACCCTCAGTCATCAAGAAGGCGTGAGTGATGAGGCGGCGGCGGAACATATTCGTCAACACATTCCTGAACACGATGTTTTACTGGCCGGTTTCCCTTGTCAGCCATTTTCGCTGGCTGGCGTATCGAAAAAGAACTCGCTCGGGCGGGCGCACGGTTTTGCCTGCGATACCCAGGGCACGCTGTTCTTTGATGTGGTGCGCATTATCGACGCGCGTCGTCCGGCGATGTTTGTGCTCGAAAACGTCAAAAACCTGAAGAGTCACGATAAGGGAAAAACGTTCCGCATCATCATGCAGACGCTGGACGAACTGGGCTATGACGTTGCCGATGCAGAAGATAACGGGCCGGACGATCCGAAAATCATCGATGGTAAACATTTCCTGCCGCAGCACCGTGAACGCATCGTGCTGGTGGGTTTTCGTCGCGATCTGAATCTGAAAGCCGATTTTACTCTGCGTGATATCAGCGAATGTTTCCCTGCACAGCGAGTGACGCTGGCGCAGCTGCTGGACCCGATGGTTGAGGCGAAATATATCCTGACGCCGGTGCTGTGGAAGTACCTCTATCGATATGCGAAAAAACATCAGGCGCGCGGTAACGGCTTCGGTTATGGAATGGTTTATCCGAACAATCCGCAAAGCGTCACCCGTACGCTGTCTGCTCGTTATTACAAAGATGGCGCGGAAATTTTAATCGATCGCGGTTGGGATATGGCCACGGGTGAGAAAGACTTTGACGATCCGCTGAATCAGCAACATCGTCCACGTCGGTTAACGCCTCGTGAATGCGCGCGCTTAATGGGTTTTGAAGCGCCGGGAGAAGCGAAATTCCGCATTCCGGTTTCGGACACTCAGGCCTATCGCCAGTTCGGCAACTCGGTGGTCGTGCCGGTCTTTGCCGCGGTGGCAAAACTGCTTGAGCCAAAAATCAAACAGGCGGTGGCGTTGCGTCAGCAAGAGGCACAACATGGTCGACGTTCACGATAAGGCCACCCGCAGCAAAAATATGCGCGCGATTGCCACGCGTGATACGGCGATTGAGAAGCGCCTCGCCAGTTTGTTAACCGGGCAGGGCCTTGCGTTTCGCGTTCAGGACGCCAGTCTGCCCGGACGCCCGGATTTTGTCGTTGATGAATATCGCTGCGTGATATTTACCCACGGCTGCTTCTGGCATCATCATCACTGCTATCTGTTTAAAGTGCCTGCGACTCGAACTGAGTTCTGGCTGGAGAAGATAGGTAAAAA
Source organism: Shigella sp. SIG3 (assembly GCF_053555855.1). Lineage (NCBI taxonomy): Bacteria > Pseudomonadati > Pseudomonadota > Gammaproteobacteria > Enterobacterales > Enterobacteriaceae > Shigella > Shigella sp. SIG3. The sequence continues at coordinate 2,574 of NZ_JBQZXE010000180.1, read as the reverse complement.
TGTTGAACGCGATCGCCGCGATATCAGTCGCTTGCAGGAGCTCGGCTGGCGCGTACTGATTGTCTGGGAGTGTGCGTTACGTAGGCGCGAGAAGCTGACGGATGCGGCGCTTACCGAGCGTCTGGAAGAGTGGATCTGCGGCGAAGGTGCCAGCGCGCAGATCGACACGCAGGGGATTCATTTACTCGCTTGATGCATCCTGAATAACTGGCGCGACAACGGGTTTGGCCGGGAAGAGATATTTTCCCAACGTGACCAGTACCACCGCGAAAACAATTACGCCGAGCGCCAGCCATTCAATCTTCGACAGCGTTTCGCCACCCAGTCCCGTACCCAGCAAGACCGCGACCACCGGGTTAACGTAGGCGTAGCTGGTGGCGAGAGCCGGACTGACATTACGGATTAAATACATATAAGCGTTAATGGCGATAATCGAACCAAACAGCGCCAGATAGCCGACCGCAAGGAAGCCTGACAGGGAAGGGAGCGCCGTCAGTTTTTCACCCGCAATCATCGATGCGATCATTAACACCACGCCTGCCGCCAGCATCTCAATCGCACCCGCCATCATCCCTACAGGTAAGGTAATGCGCGAGCCATAAACTGAGCCAAACGCCCAGCTAATCGAGCCGATTAAAATCAGAATCGCGCCCCACGGATTGCCGCTTAAATTTCCACCGCTATTGAGCATGATGATTCCGGCAAGCCCAATGGCAATACCCACCCATTCCAGTTTGCGCGTTTTAATGCCAAACAGGCGACTGAAGCACAGGGTAAAGAGGGGCACGGTTGCAATCACTACGGCGGCGATGCCGGAAGGAACATTTTGATGTTCGGCAACCGTCACCATGCCATTACCGACAGCCAGCAATAACAGGCCAATCAGCGCGGCATTGAGCAGCGGACGTAGCGGGGGAAGTTTGTGTCCGCGCAGTAGCAAAAATGCCAGCAATAAAATACCGGCTGCCAGGAATCGAACGCCCGCCATCATTAACGGAGGCCAGCTTCCCACGCCAATCCGAATGACAAAATAGGTTGAGCCCCAAATGATATACAACGCAAACAGCGCGCCAAAAAGCGGTAACAACTGGCGGAAACGCATAATCCCTCACGGCGGAAATAAAAAGGTGGTTCATAGTAAACGTGAAAATCATTCTGCTGGCTAGAGATATAATTGCACTTGATTGTTAAATAAATGTTGACCTGTGAAGCAAGTATCAGAGCTGCCGTTTTTGCTTCATACTTACACCCTTCAGCAATAAAAATGAGAGGGAATGCTTTTGGCCGGGAGTAGTTTACTGACGTTGCTCGATGATATCGCCACACTGCTGGACGATATCTCTGTGATGGGCAAACTGGCGGCGAAGAAAACCGCCGGTGTATTAGGGGATGATTTATCGCTCAATGCGCAACAAGTTTCAGGCGTGCGGGCCAACCGGGAACTTCCCGTGGTCTGGGGCGTGGCGAAAGGATCGCTGATCAATAAAGTGATTCTGGTGCCGCTGGCGCTGATCATCAGTGCGTTTATCCCGTGGGCGATTACGCCACTGTTGATGATTGGTGGCGCGTTTCTCTGCTTTGAAGGGGTAGAGAAAGTGCTGCATATGCTGGAGGCGCGTAAACATAAAGAAGATCCAGCGCAGAGCCAGCAGCGTCTGGAGAAGCTGGCGGCGCAGGATCCGCTGAAGTTTGAAAAGGACAAAATTAAAGGGACGATTCGTACCGATTTTATTTTGTCTGCGGAAATCGTCGCCATCACGCTGGGGATTGTGGCAGAGGCGCCGTTGCTTAATCAGGTGCTGGTGCTTTCAGGCATCGCGCTGGTAGTGACCGTGGGCGTCTACGGTCTGGTAGGGGTTATCGTTAAGATTGATGACCTAGGGTATTGGCTGGCGGAAAAATCCAGCGCGCTGATGCAGGCATTAGGTAAAGGGTTATTGATTATCGCGCCTTGGCTGATGAAAGCATTATCGATTGTCGGCACGCTGGCGATGTTCCTCGTCGGCGGCGGGATTGTGGTACATGGTATTGCGCCGCTGCATCACGCTATTGAACATATCGCCGGGCAGCAAAGTGCAGTGGTGGCGATGATATTACCGACTGTTTTAAATCTGATTCTTGGATTTATCATCGGCGGCATCGTGGTGCTGGGAGTGAAAGCAGTAGCGAAAATGCGCGGTCAGGCACATTAATACTCGCACTGGCTATTATGCAAAATTCGCCATCTTCAACTAAGGTGAACAAGTTTCACTCGAAAAAAGGAGGCGAGTATGAGCTTTATGGTTAGTGAGGAAGTTACGGTTAAAGAGGGCGGCCCGCGAATGATTGTCACTGGATACTCCAGCGGTATGGTTGAGTGTCGTTGGTATGACGGTTACGGGGTCAAGCGGGAAGCTTTTCATGAAACCGATCTTGTTCCGGGGGAGGGGAGTCGTTCTGCGGAAGAAGTTTGAAAGGGTATCATTAACACCAGGCCGGATCACATCCGGCCTGGTGTCCCAATGCCTGCAATGAATGATAGTCGCGTCTTATCATGCCACCATTATAAAATTATCGCTGTTTTGCGGTATGAAC
>NZ_JBQZXE010000179.1:0-5327 GCF_053555855.1 Shigella sp. SIG3 | reverse complement strand
CTATATGTCAAGCTTACAACATTAACAGGCGCTGCATGTGACACCTGTTAATGATAAAGGCATATAGGATGTTGTAACTAATATAGTGAAATAAGAAACCCGGTCGAAACCGGGTTCAGAAGTAACGGTGTTATTAGCACAACGGACGTACAGCTTCGCGCATCCCTTTTTCAAGAATCGCATCCAGGTCATTAGCAACCTGCTCGACCAGACCAGGCACTTGCGTCAGGTCCTGCTCCCAGTGGTCTTTTTCTGCCAACACAATCGCTACCAGTTCCTGGGTACCGATAACACGGTCACGATGCTGGCTCCAGAGTTGCTGATAACGTTCCAGCCAGTGTGCATCGTCCTGTACCGGATATGTTTCTCCGTTACGCTCACCACGATAGAACGCAATCAATGCCGCTAATGCGAAAGTAAGGCGCGCCGGAAGTGTGCCGTTTGCCTTCTGCCCTGCCAGCAGCTGCGGCAGGATGCGGGTGCGGAACTTGGTCATACCGTTGAGCGCGATAGACAGCAGCTGATGCTTAATGTACGGGTTACGGAAACGCCCGGTGACTGCACTGGCGAAAGATTCCAGTTCATCACGAGGCAAATCCAGTACCGGAATAATTTCTTCGTAGATGGCTTTTTCAACGAATGCGCAAATTTCAGCATCGTTCATCGCTTCACCTACGGTATCCAGCCCTGCCTGGAACGCCACCGGCACCAGCGCGGTGTGCGCACCGTTGAGGATTGCCACTTTGCGTTCTTTATACGGTTTAATATCGTCAACAATCAGCACGTTGAGCGGATATTTGTCCAGGCGCAGCTCAGTCGCTAAGGATTTCGGCCCCTGAATCACAAACAGGTAAAAATGTTCAGCGGTGTCGAGGAAACCATCGTGATAACCCAGTTCTTCTTCCAGTTTAGCCACTTCATCGCGCGGATAACCGGTAACGATACGGTCCACCAGCGTAGAACAGAAGCTGTTAGCCTGATCCAGCCATTGAATAAATGCTTCTGGCAGTGCCCACTCTTGCGCATAGCGCAGCACCAGTTCACGCAACGCGTCGCCATTGTAGTCAATCAACTCACACGGAATGATGATCCAACCTTTATCCAGCGCACCGTTGAAATGGCTAAAGCGTTCGAACAGCAGACGGGTCAGTTTTGCCGGATAGCTTACCGCTGGCGCGTCATCGAATTTATCGCCCGCATGGTAGCTGATACCCGCTTCGGTGGTGTTAGAGAAAACAAAGCGCATTTCCGGGTTGTGCGCCAGTTTCAGGAATTCATCGTATTCACTGTAGACGCTGATTTCACGATTAACCGAGCGAATCAGACGCGCGTCGCTGACCGCTTCCCCCTTCTCATTCAGGCCACGGATAATGGTGGTGTACAGACCATCCTGCGTGCTCAGTGACGGCGGGAATGAAGTTTCAATCGGACGAACAACGACCACGCCAGAATTCAGATCGGTGTGCTCATTCAGGAGATCGATTTGCCAGTCAACAAAGGCGCGCAGGAAGTTACCTTCACCAAACTGAATGATACGTTCTGGATACTGTGCACCGGGAAAATCGCGACGATTTAGTGTTTTCACAATGGGTTCCCTTCTGATTAGTCATACAACCTGTTTGAATTGGTGCGACAGGTTAGCAAACTTTAATACGCCGAACCCCTGTTTTGATCAACTCCTGATGATTAATGAGCAGTTTTATGAGAAAAGTGTGGCGCGGATCATGGTTTAATCGAGGAAATACGCCTTTTCCTGGATCATAAAGTGGTAGAACACATTGCATTCAAATCGCGCGGAATGAATAAAGATGTCAGACAACTTCCTCACCGTAACGCATAGTGCTGGTACGGTTGCGCCCATCTTTCTTCGAGCGATACAGACACGTATCGGCTTCGACCATCAATTTATTAAAATCATCGGTCAGCGTTCGGTACGATGCGCGACCACTACCGACGCCAATACTTACCGTGAGATAAAGCGTTTTTTGTTGCCAGGTGAATGGTTGCAGTTCAACGCCTTTACGGATTTTTTCCGCCATTAGCAGACCATCGACAGGATTCACCGACGGCACTGCAACAGCAAATTCTTCGCCGCCCATGCGCGCCACCAGCCCCTTATCACCGACAATCTTCTGAATATGCCGGGCAAACACGCTTAACACTTTATCGCCACATTCATGTCCATAGTTATCGTTAATGCTTTTGAAATAGTCGATATCAAGCAGCATGACCGTCAGATGTTGTGTCTGTTTCAGCGATGGACTTTTCAGCGCCTCATAAAGACCGGACCGTGAGTAAACCTGAGTCAGAAAATCAAAGTCGGCTCGCAGCGCAACTTGCTTCATTAGCAAATTGATCGCTGCCACGCTAAAAGAAACCATAATTGGGCATATCGCCATCGTGGCAATACCGAGACGTGCGGAGAACATTTCCGGAATGGAGAACGGCGAACCGACCGAGATATCAATCACCGAATTTGCCACCAGTACGATTTCCACCGCACCGGTGACAAAGGTCAACAGACATGTTACCTGCGGCGTATAGCGCACTGCACACCAGATTAATGCAGGCAGCGGGAACGCCAGACTCCCCGCTCCGCCAATGACTACCGAGGCAATAACCGACACAATAAGCGCGATGGCGGGCATCATCTGTTCTGCTTTAAAGCGCGGCAGCACTCCAGGAATAGCCAACGTCAGCATACAAGGCACGATCAACACGCCCGTTGAGAATTGCTCACTGAACCAGTCCGCAAGCAAAGGCCAGAAATCCAGACTATCAATACTGACCGAACCAATCGCCCCGACAATAGCGCATAATAATGCGGCAATCAGACAGTAATTAAATAGCCGTAAGGCACTTACTGGCTCATACTTATTTTTCCCCAGACGCTTATCCCGCACGACCAGTAAGGCGACGGTAACAATAAACATCATATTGGAGAAATTGATAACCAGTGAAACCAGTCCCCATTCGGTGGTTATGGCATCATAAACCAGCATCGCCACATAACTGATCGCATAGTAATGCAGTCGATTAAGCCAGACATAGCGGGCAAACACCCCCGCCATTACGCCATTCAGCGGCCAGAAAAGAGAAAGTTCGTGAACCAGCCGTAACTCTGCACCAATAAAATAGAACAGCGTGGTTAGCGCAAAAATAGCGATGCTATTACGTAGCAGATGACCTTCCTGGAACAAACGGAAAGTTGAAATGGGGTGTACATGCATTAATTATCTGTCCATACAATTGCGGGTGGCAATTATCTCAACGTGATAAGTAAATTCTCATAAAGGATAGCATGTTCGCTAACAGCGGCGGCAAATAAAGGTACCCTGGGAATGCTATTTTATCGTTTTCCGCAATTCTCATGGCTGATTCATCTGTACAACCAGCCAGTGATAGATTACCGCCACGATATAACGTTGTTGTTCTTCGCTTAACGAAACACCCTGCGGAATGTTATGCCACTTAGCCAGACAACCGCGACAGCAGGTCGCGGTGGCGTGCTGAGCGATAAACACCGGATGCCCGCGCATGGGGGGTTGCTTACCGTCATTAGCCGGTAATGCCGGAGCAAGACGTTTAGCGACAAAATCCGCCGCATGTTGTTCGATGACTGGCGCGCCTTTCTCCAGGCAATACTGACGCTCTTTCATGCCCAGACGAAAGCGAGAGCGAAATTTTGAACGGGATAAACGCGCGAAGAGTGGATCGAGAGACTGCCTTAATAAACCGAACGCCCTAACTGTTTCGTCAATTGTTCAAGGACGGCGATACCCGCAAGCGAGTTACCTGCATCATCCAGTTCCGGACTCCAGACTGCGATGGCCATTTCATGCGGAACAATCGCCACAATACCGCCACCAACGCCAGATTTCGCCGGTAGTCCCACCCGCCAGGCAAACTCCCCCGCGTTCTGGTACATACCACTGGTCGCCATCAGCGCGTTAATTTGCCGCGCCTGCATTGGCGTCACCACAGGTTCATCAATATGAATAGCTTTCCCCTGATTAGCCAGAAAGACAAACGTCCGGGCCAGCTCTACACAGCTCATTTTCAGAGCGCAGTAATGAAAGTAGTTTTGCAGAACGGTTGTCACGTCATGATGGAAATTGCCAAACGACTTCATCAGCCAAGCGATAGCCGCATTTCGCGCGGAATGTTCAAATTCGGAACGCGCTACCACCGTATCGTATGAAATATCAGACACACCGCTTAAGCCGCGCACGACTTCCAGCATACGTTGCCGTGGTGCGCTTAGTCGCCCTTGCAACATATCGCAGACCACCAGCGCACCGGCATTAATGAACGGATTACGCGGAATACCCTGTTCCATTTCCAGTTGCACTAAAGAATTGAACGGTGATCCAGACGGATCTTTGCCGACGCGTTGCCAGATTTCCTCTTCGGAGTAATGACGCATGGCGACAACGAGACTCAGCACTTTGGAAATAGACTGAATGGAAAAACGTTCTTGCGCGTCTCCGGCCTGAAAAAGCTGTCCGTCAACGGTACAGATAGCAATCCCCAATCGGGAACCGTCTACTGTAGCCAGCGCCGGAATATAATCCGCGACTTTACCCTGACCAATGAGCGGCCGCACTTGCCGCAAGATGTTTTCTAAAATTGCATTATCCATGGCGACTGCCACTTTCTACTCCTGGACCGCAGGTCTGAAAAGACCTGCGAGTATATCAGAGCTGAATATGTCGCGTCAGATCCGGTCTTTCCACACTGTCTGGATATTACAGAATTCGTGTAAGCCGAAATGGGAAAGCTCACGACCAAAGCCACTCTTTTTCACGCCACCAAAGGCCACTCACGCGTCGCTGGCACAATAACCATTGATAAACACCCCACCGCATTCCAGACGTGCCGCCATCTGTCTGGCCTGTGTTTCGTCGGTGGTAAAAATGGTCGCTGAAAGGCCGAACTCACTATCATTAGCCAGTTCCAGCGCATGTTCTGCATCTTTCGCAATGGTGATTGCAGCAACGGGGCCAAACATTTCTTCCCGAAACGCGGTCATTTCTGGGGTAACATTCGCCAGAACCGTTGGCGGATAGTAGTACGCATTTTTTCAGTGCCGCTCCAGCCTGTGCGCCAATAGCCGCTCCAGCACGAACACTTCCGGTCACCGTGACAGCAGCAATGCGCGAGTCTTTAATCATCTGACTGACACCGTCGTTGTCGGCATTCAGCCAGCCATATACGCCTTGCGGGATTCCCGCATCTTTAAACACCTGGGCAATGAGCTGAGCACAGCCCATCACATTCGGCGCATGTTTAAGTAAGTAGCCGTTACCTGCAAGAATGATGGGAAC
>NZ_JBQZXE010000178.1:0-5344 GCF_053555855.1 Shigella sp. SIG3 | reverse complement strand
CCCCGAAGGGCTCGTTTTATCATTACTGGACAGCGACAATCCGGTCTTCATTAATTTCCAGGCGAATCACTTTACCCGGAACCAATTCACCAGACAGTATTTGCTGTGCCAGCGGGTTTTCGATCTGCTGCTGGATAGCACGTTTCAAAGGACGTGCACCATAGACTGGATCGTAACCGTTCTCGCTCAGCAGTTTCAGCGCCTCGTCAGAAATGTGGATTTCATAACCACGTTCTTCCAGACGTTTGTACAGACGTTTCAACTGAATCTGCGCAATCGAGGCAATGTGCTGTTCACCCAGCGGATGGAAGACCACCACTTCATCAATACGGTTAATGAATTCCGGACGGAAGTTATGGCTAACCACACCGAGCACCAGCTCTTTCATGTGCGCATAATCCAGTTCACCGAAGCGTTCCTGAATCAGATCGGAACCGAGGTTAGAGGTCATAATGACAACCGTATTACGAAAGTCGACCGTTCTCCCCTGCCCGTCAGTCAGACGCCCATCATCCAGTACCTGCAACAGAATATTGAAGACATCCGGATGCGCTTTTTCCACTTCATCCAGCAGGATGACGGAATACGGACGACGACGCACAGCTTCGGTCAGGTAGCCACCTTCTTCATAACCGACATATCCCGGAGGCGCACCAACCAGACGAGACACCGAGTGTTTCTCCATAAATTCGGACATATCGATACGGACCATCGCCTCGTCGCTATCAAACATAAAGTTCGCCAGCGCCTTACAAAGCTCAGTTTTCCCCACACCCGTTGGGCCGAGGAACAGGAATGAACCAATCGGGCGATTTGGATCCGCCAACCCCGCACGGCTACGGCGAATAGCGTTAGATACCGCATCAACCGCTTCGTTCTGACCAATGACGCGATGGTGCAGTTCTTGCTCCATACGCAGCAGTTTTTCGCGCTCGCTTTCCATCATGCGAGAAACCGGAATCCCCGTCCAACGCGCCAGCACTTCAGCAATTTCGGCATCGGTCACTTTATTACGCAACAGACGCATAGTTTTGCCTTCGAGCTGCGTTGCGGCTTCCAGTTGCTTTTCCAGTTCCGGGATTTTGCCGTATTGCAGTTCAGACATCCGCGCCAGGTCCCCCACACGGCGAGCCTGTTCAATAGCGATTTTCGCCTGTTCCAGTTCCGCTTTAATGGTCTGCGTACCAGAAAGCGATGCCTTCTCTGCTTTCCACTCTTCTTCTAACTCGGAGTACTGACGTTCTTTGTCGCTCAGTTCTTCGTTGAGCATATCCAGGCGTTTTTTACTGGCTTCATCAGACTCTTTCATTAACGCCTGTTGTTCCAGTTTGAGCTGGATGATACGACGATCGAGTCGGTCGAGTTCTTCTGGTTTTGAGTCAATCTGCATACGAATGCTGGATGCTGCTTCATCGATCAGGTCGATGGCTTTATCCGGCAGCTGACGGTCAGCAATGTAGCGATGAGACAACGTCGCTGCTGCAACAATTGCCGGGTCAGTAATTTGCACATGGTGGTGCAATTCGTAACGTTCTTTCAGGCCACGCAGAATCGCAATGGTATCTTCAACAGAAGGCTCGGCAACAAACACTTTCTGGAAACGACGTTCCAGCGCAGCATCTTTTTCGATGTACTGGCGATATTCGTCAAGCGTCGTGGCACCTACGCAGTGCAATTCACCACGCGCCAGCGCCGGTTTCAGCATGTTTCCGGCGTCCATTGCGCCATCGGCTTTACCCGCGCCGACCATGGTATGTAATTCGTCGATAAACAGGATGACGTTGCCTTCCTGTTTGGCAAGATCGTTAAGCACGCCTTTTAAACGTTCTTCAAACTCACCGCGATATTTCGCCCCAGCCACCAGCGCGCCCATATCCAGCGCCAGTACGCGGCGGCCTTTCAATCCTTCCGGCACTTCGCCGTTGATAATACGCTGCGCCAGACCTTCAACGATGGCAGTTTTACCGACGCCGGGTTCACCAATCAGTACCGGGTTATTTTTAGTACGACGTTGCAGCACCTGAATGGTACGGCGAATTTCTTCATCACGACCAATCACCGGATCGAGTTTGCCCTGTTCGGCTCGTTCGGTAAGGTCGATGGTATATTTTTTCAAAGCCTGACGTTGGTCTTCAGCACCTTGATCGTTCACGCTTTCACCTCCACGCATTTGTTCAATCGCTTGAGTAATGTTGGCGGTGGTCGCCCCTGCTGCTTTCAGGATGTCGGCCAGCGTGCCGCGAGACTCAAGTGCCGCCAGAACGAACAGTTCTGACGAGATAAAGTTATCACCACGTTTTTGCGCCAGCTTGTCGCAAAGATTAAGAACGCGCACCAGATCCTGTGATGGCTGGACATCACCACCAGTACCTTCAACCTGCGGTAAACGATTTAATGCCTGATTGATATCTGTGCGCAACTGGCCAGCATTTATGCCAGCGGATGTTAATAAAGGACTAACCGAACCCCCTTCCTGATTCAGCAGGGCGCTCATTAAATGAAGTGGTTCGATGAATTGGTTGTCGTGCCCGAGTGCAAGTGATTGGGCATCGGCAAGAGCAAGCTGGAATTTATTAGTAAGACGATCCAGACGCATAACTCCTCCCATAACGGATCAAAGTTGCTACTGGAGATTAAATGAGGTCATCCCTCAATTATTCAAGGTTATTGACCAGATTAATGTGAAAAGAAAATCACGCGTACCGGATCGTCTTGATTCTTTAGGTTATATCAGCCAAATGAAACTTGCCATACGACCGGTGGTCTTGTCGCGACGATAAGAGAAGAAAGTCTCATTTTCCGTATATGTACAACGGTCGCCGCCGAAAATTTGCTCAACACCCACGTTCGCCAGACGCTGCCGGGCAAGCTGATAAATATCCGCCAGATACTTATCACCATGCTGAATGAAAGCTGCACTTGCTTTAGCGTCTACTGCCATAAACGCCTCGCGAACCTCCGCCCCCACTTCGAACGCGCGTGGACCAATTGCCGGCCCTAACCAGGCGAGAATGTTTTCAGGTTTATCAGCAAAACAGGAAACCGTCTCTTCCAGCACGCCTGCGCACAGTCCACGCCAGCCAGCATGAACGGCGGCGACTTCCGTTCCCGCTCGATTGCAAAACAGCACAGGGAGGCAGTCGGCAGTCATCACTGCGCAAACCGTGCCAGGCGTATTGCTATAAGAGGCATCTGCTCGTTTTGAGGCATAAGGTTCGCCAGTAAGCTTAAGCACATCTTTGCCGTGTACCTGCTCAAGCCAGACCGGTTTAGAAGGCAAATTGCCCGCAGCAAAAAGTCGCTTGCGATTCTCCTCAACGTGATCCGGGTTATCGCCACAATGGGCACCGAGGTTGAGTGAGTCATACGGGGGCAAGCTCACGCCGCCGATACGAGTGGAGCTACAGGCCGCAACACCTTTTGGCAGCGGCCACTGCGGGACAATCAGCTTACTCATAACCAGTCCACTTCATCCTTATGCTCTTCGAAATCGGCGCGCATCACCTCAATCAGCTCCACCATATCTTGTGGAATAGGCGCATGCCATTCCATTTCGATGCCGGAGATCGGGTGATAAAGACGCAGCATGGTTGCATGAAGCGCCTGGCGGTCAAACTTACGCAGCGTGGAGATAAATGCTTCCGAAGCACCTTTTGGCGGACGCGGACGGCCACCATAAACCGGATCGCCCACCAGCGGATGAGTGATATGGGCCATATGCACGCGGATCTGGTGCGTACGTCCAGTTTCCAGACGCAACCGCAGACGCGTGTGCACACGGAAGTGTTCCATGATGCGATAGTGAGTCACCGCCGGTTTGCCCATCGGATGCACCGCCATGTGAGTACGTTTGGTCGGGTGGCGGCTGATGGGTTCATCTACTGTACCGCCAGCGGTCATATGACCAATCGCCACCGCTTCATACTCACGAGTAATTTCACGCCGTTGCAAAGATTCGACTAAACGCGTCTGAGCCGGAACGGTTTTTGCCACAACCATCAGGCCAGTGGTGTCTTTATCCAGACGATGGACGATGCCCGCACGTGGTACATCGGCAATGGGCGGATAGTAATGAAGCAACGCATTCAGTACCGTGCCATCCGGGTTACCCGCGCCAGGATGTACCACTAGGTCGCGCGGTTTATTAATGACGATGATATCTTCATCTTCATAGACGATATCCAGAGGGATATCCTGCGGTTCAAAACGCGCTTCTTCTTCAATCTCAGAGTTGATGGCAACCTGCTCGCCACCCAATACTTTTTCTTTCGGCTTATCACAAACTTTGCCGTTTACCAGCACGCGCTGGTCGAGGATCCATTCTTTTATTCGCGAACGTGAATAATCCGGGAACATTTCGGCCAAAGCCTGATCTAAGCGTTGACCGAGTTGGTTTTCGGACACCGTTGCAGTGAGCTGTACTCGTTGTGCCATATATACTGCTTCTTCGTTTATCGTTGGGGTTTTACGGCTTTGCCGTTTAATATAGTGTGCTATTGTAGCTGGTCTTAACCGGGAGCAGGAACAGAGAATCTCCCGTATTACATTTTGAGGAAAGTCAAAACGTCATGACGCGCATGAAATATCTGGTGGCAGCCGCCACACTAAGCCTGTTTTTGGCGGGTTGCTCGGGGTCAAAGGAAGAAGTACCTGATAATCCGCCAAATGAAATTTACGCGACTGCACAACAAAAGCTGCAGGACGGTAACTGGAGACAGGCAATAACGCAACTGGAAGCGTTAGATAATCGCTATCCGTTTGGTCCGTATTCGCAGCAGGTGCAGCTGGATCTCATCTACGCCTACTATAAAAACGCCGATTTGCCGTTAGCGCAGGCTGCCATCGATCGTTTTATTCGCCTTAACCCGACCCATCCGAATATCGATTATGTCATGTACATGCGTGGCCTGACCAATATGGCGCTGGATGACAGTGCGCTGCAAGGGTTCTTTGGCGTTGACCGTAGCGATCGCGATCCTCAACATGCACGAGCTGCGTTTAGTGACTTTTCCAAACTGGTGCGCGGCTATCCGAACAGTCAGTACACTACCGATGCCACCAAACGTCTGGTATTCCTGAAAGATCGTCTGGCGAAATATGAATACTCCGTGGCCGAGTACTATACAGAACGTGGCGCATGGGTTGCCGTCGTTAACCGCGTAGAAGGCATGTTGCGCGACTACCCGGATACCCAGGCTACGCGTGATGCGCTGCCGCTGATGGAAAATGCATACCGTCAGATGCAGATGAATGCGCAAGCTGAAAAAGTAGCGAAAATCATCGCCGCAAACAGCAGCAATACATAACAGAAACCTGAAACACAAAACGGCAGCCCTTGAGCTGT
>NZ_JBQZXE010000177.1:0-5452 GCF_053555855.1 Shigella sp. SIG3 | reverse complement strand
CTGGTTGTAGACTTGTCTCAGCATATAAGTTGCTGGAATGATTACGGCGGCTGGTACGACACTGATCATATAAACCTGGTACAAGGCTCAGCTTTCGCAGGCTCCCTACAGTCATATAAAGGATCGCTGTACTGGAATAATGTGACCTACCCCTTCCCGTTGACGACAAATACCAACGTATTGGATATTGGTGATAAGACACCGATGCCATTACCGTTAAAACTCTATATTACCCCAGTTGGGGCGGCCGGTGGAGTTGTCATAAAAGCGGGGGAAGTCATTGCCCGTATTCATATGTATAAAATTGCAACATTAGGAAGCGGAAATCCGCGTAATTTTACGTGTAATATTATTTCAAATAACAGTGTTGTTATGCCAACAGGCGGCTGCACCGTTGATAGTCGTAATGTCACCGTGGATCTCCCGGACTTTCCTGGAAGCGCAGAAATACCCCTTGGCGTATATTGCTCAAGCGAACAAAAGCTCTCATTTTATCTTTCGGGTGCCACCACTGACAGTAGCCGACAAGTGTTTGCTAACACAGCACCTGATGCAACAAAAGCATCGGGAGTGGGTGTCACTCTAATGCGTAATGGAAAAATACTGGCTACGGGAGAAAATGTCTCCCTGGGGACAGTAAATAAAAGCAAAGTACCTCTGGGTTTAAGCGCAACCTATGGACAAACAGGAAACAAGGTTTCAGCCGGAACCGTCCAGTCAGTCATTGGTGTCACTTTTATCTATGAATAATTGTGATTTTGACCTTAGTCTATGCGCTCCATTCACGAAAATTGCGCGGATAATTATTTTGTGAAGGCTATTATCCTACACCTGTAAGAAAATCCGCGCACAATTGAAGCCAGAGTCTTATTTTTTATATTGAAAAATATGTTAATTTAAACACTATGAGAGATGATGCTTAACTTATCGTATTTAATCTATTGTTTAACGATAATAGATTAAAAATAGAAAGAGAGTAGTCCCCTACTCTTATATATCCATGTTGGCGATAATCCCTTTGTATGTACTGTGCATCATCGCTATTACAAATCCTAATAATTCATTTCCACACAGGATAAGTAGATGAAGAAAAAAATTGAATCCTACCAGGGTGCTGCAGGTGGTTGGGGTGCTGTTAAATCCGTAGCGAATGCAGTACGTAAGCAGATGGATATACGCCATGATGTTATTGCCATGTTTGACATGAATAAGCCAGAGGGCTTTGACTGTCCGGGTTGTGCATGGCCAGATCCTAAGCACAGTGCGTCATTCGACATTTGTGAAAACGGCGCAAAAGCAATCGCCTGGGAAGTCACGGATAAGCAGGTAAATGCCTCTTTCTTTGCTGAGAATACGGTTCAATCATTACTTACCTGGGGAGATCACGAGCTTGAGGCTGCGGGGCGTCTCACTCAGCCTTTGAAATATGATGCCGTCAGCGACTGTTACAAGCCATTAAGCTGGCAACAAGCTTTCGACGAAATTGGCGCACGCCTTCAAAGCTATAGTGATCCCAATCAGGTTGAATTCTATACTTCGGGCCGCACTTCCAATGAAGCTGCCTTTCTTTATCAGCTTTTTGCCCGTGAATACGGGAGCAATAACTTTCCCGACTGCTCCAACATGTGCCATGAACCGACAAGCGTGGGTTTGGCAGCGAGTATCGGTGTAGGTAAAGGGACCGTGTTGCTGGAAGACTTTGAGAAGTGCGATTTAGTCATTTGCATTGGGCATAACCCTGGTACAAACCACCCTCGCATGCTGACTTCGTTGCGCGCTTTAGTGAAACGGGGAGCGAAAATGATCGCCATCAATCCTCTACAGGAACGTGGCCTGGAGCGATTTACCGCACCGCAAAACCCGTTTGAAATGCTGACGAACTCTGAGACTCAGTTGGCCAGTGCCTACTACAACGTGCGCATTGGTGGCGATATGGCGTTGCTCAAGGGGATGATGCGCCTGTTAATTGAGCGCGATGATGCTGCAAGTGCCGCAGGTCGGCCCTCATTGCTTGATGACGAATTTATTCAAACGCATACCGTCGGCTTTGACGAGCTACGCCGTGACGTTCTCAATTCCGAGTGGAAAGATATCGAACGTATTTCTGGACTAAGTCAGACACAAATCGCCGAACTGGCTGACGCATATGCCGCTGCCGAACGCACCATTATCTGTTACGGAATGGGGATCACTCAGCACGAACATGGTACCCAGAACGTGCAGCAACTGGTCAATTTGCTGTTGATGAAAGGTAACATTGGCAAGCCTGGTGCGGGTATCTGCCCACTACGTGGTCACTCTAATGTACAGGGCGACCGAACCGTCGGTATCACCGAGAAACCGTCTGCAGAGTTTCTGGCTCGCCTGGGTGAGCGCTATGGCTTCCCCCCACCTCATGCACCTGGACATGCTGCAATTGCCAGCATGCAAGCAATATGTACGGGGCAGGCTCGAGCATTGATCTGCATGGGGGGCAACTTTGCACTGGCAATGCCAGATCGGGAAGCGAGCGCTGTACCGTTAACGCAATTAGATTTGGCGGTACACGTAGCCACTAAGCTTAACCGCTCTCATCTGCTGACCGCACGGCATAGCTATATTCTGCCGGTTCTGGGGCGTAGCGAGATTGATATGCAAAAAAGCGGTGCGCAGGCGGTAACCGTTGAGGATTCAATGTCGATGATTCATGCCTCGCGTGGCGTGTTAAAACCCGCCGGTGTAATGCTGAAATCAGAGTGTGCAGTGGTCGCGGGAATCGCGCAGGCAGCACTACCCCAGAGCGTGGTAGCCTGGGAGTATCTGGTGGAAGATTATGATCGCATTCGCAATGACATTGAAGCTGTGCTGCCAGAGTTCGCCGACTATAACCAGCGCATCCGTCATCCCGGTGGTTTTCACCTGATAAATGCAGCTGCTGAAAGGCGCTGGATGACGCCGTCAGGTAAGGCTAATTTCATTACCAGCAAAGGGCTGTTAGAAGATCCCTCTTCAGCGTTTAACAGTAAGCTGGTCATGGCGACAGTACGCAGCCACGATCAGTACAACACGACGATTTATGGTATGGATGATCGCTATCGAGGGGTATTCGGTCAACGAGATGTGGTCTTTATGAGTGCTAAACAAGCTAAAATTTGCCGTGTAAAAAACGGCGAAAGAGTTAATCTTATTGCGCTTACGCCAGACGGTAAGCGCAGCTCACGCCGCATGGATAGATTAAAAGTGGTCATTTACCCTATGGCTGACCGCTCACTGGTGACCTATTTTCCAGAATCGAATCACATGCTAACACTTGATAACCACGATCCATTAAGTGGCATTCCTGGCTATAAAAGTATTCCGGTTGAATTAGAACCATCAAATTAATGCCTCTTCTCATTTCTTCTGCTGTCATCCGCACAGCAGAAGAATTCCTCATTGACTATTATTGCGCAATTTACTCACATGGATTAAATTAAACTACATACTATAAGATATAAACTTCTGCCTACAGCTGTAAGAAACTCCGCTCAGTACTGAAGCACCAGTCCTATTTCTTCTTTTCTCCAGCCTGTTATATTAAGCATACTGATTAACGACTTTTAACGTTATCCGCTAAATAAACATATTTGAAATGCATGCGACCACAGTGAAAAACAAAATCATGCAAAGAGATAACTATAAAGAAATCATGTCTGCAATTGTGGTTGTCTTATTACTGACACTTACGTTGATAGCCATTTTTTCGGCAATTGATCAGCTGAGTATTTCAGAAATGGGTCGCATTGCAAGAGATCTTACACATTTCATTATCAATAGTTTGCAAGACTGAAAATAAACAGCAAATTATAAATGTGAAATGTTTAAAAGGTATCGATAAAACTTTATTGTTTTAAGGAGATAAAATGTCGCTCGTTTGTTCTGTTATATTTATTCATCATGCTTTCAACGCTAACATTTTAGATAAAGATTACGCCTTCTCTGACGGCGAGATCCTGATGGTAGATAACGCTGTTCGTACACATTTTGAACCTTATGAGCGGCATTTTAAAGAAATCGGATTTAATGAAAATACCATTAAAAAATATCTACAATGCACTAACATCCAGACAGTGACGGTGCCTGTTCCTGCGAAGTTTTTACGTGCTTCAAATGTACCGACTGGATTGCTTAATGAAATGATTGCTTATCTCAACTCGGAAGAACGCAATCATCATAATTTTTCAGAACTTTTGCTTTTTTCTTGCCTGTCTATTTTTGCCGCATGCAAAGGTTTCATTACACTATTAACTAACGGTGTGCTATCCGTTTCCGGGAAAGTGAGAAATATTGTCAACATGAAGCTGGCGCACCCATGGAAGCTGAAAGATATTTGTGACTGCCTGTACATCAGTGAAAGCCTGTTGAAGAAAAAACTAAAGCAAGAGCAAACGACATTCTCACAGATTCTATTAGATGCCAGAATGCAGCACGCAAAAAATTTGATACGCGTAGAAGGTTCAGTCAATAAAATTGCCGAACAATGTGGTTATGCCAGTACATCTTATTTTATTTATGCGTTCCGCAAACATTTCGGCAACAGTCCGAAGAGAGTTTCTAAGGAGTACCGTTGTCAAAGGCACACGGGTATGAATACGGGCAACACGATGAGTGCTTTAGCTATTTGATTATTTGCTAACGAGTAGTCAACCACGCACGCTACGTAAGAATTATATGGGGCAGCCATTCCCTGCCCCGCGTTGTTTTTAGGCGATATATTTATTGAAATAAATAAGTGACATCCATCACATATTTATGCACTTGCATAACCTGTTGCATGATTATTTATAATCTCAATTCGGCATTTTGTCAGTAAAATGCAATAATTTATTAAATATCAATAAATTAGTTATTTATCGGCGAGAAATTACTTAATAGAACAGAAAGTAATGTCAACGCTTTATGGACTGTTATTTCCCTTTTTTTAGCTAAATCTGCTATCTCTTTATGTGACTAACTTCACTTACATCCACTTATTTCTCTTCGTAAAATTACTTCGGAATTAAGTACAATAAGAAGAGGAACATTTATGAAGTCTGCATTAAAGAAAAGTGTCGTAAGTACCTCGATATCTTTGATACTGGCATCTGGTATGGCTGCATTTGCTGCTCATGCGGCAGATGATGTAAAGCTGAAAGCAACCAAAACAAACGTTGCTTTCTCAGACTTTACGCCGACTGAATACAGTACCAAAGGAAAGCCAAATATTATCGTACTAACCATGGATGATCTTGGTTATGGACAACTTCCTTTTGATAAGGGATCTTTTGACCCAAAAACAATGGAAAATCGTGAAGTTGTCGATACCTACAAAATAGGGATAGATAAAGCCATTGAAGCTGCACAAAAATCAACGCCGACGCTCCTTTCATTAATGGATGAAGGCGTACGTTTTACTAACGGCTATGTGGCACACGGTGTTTCCGGCCCCTCCCGT
>NZ_JBQZXE010000176.1:0-5468 GCF_053555855.1 Shigella sp. SIG3 | reverse complement strand
TAGGTAATTTGTAAGTAGCGTCTTGAGAATGTGATCGTAATCACGTTTAATAGGGCGACTTTTCCACGCCTGAAGATAACCATGATTGTTCGTCCACAACAACACTGGCTGCGCCGTATTTTTGTCTGGCACGGCTCAGTATTATCCAAGATATCCTCGCGCTTACTACTCAATTTTCTCTTTTCTATTGCTGTTATATTCATGCTGCCCTGGTACACGCATCTGGGCATCAAATTCACCCTCGCACCGTTCAGCATTCTCGGTGTCGCCATCGCCATTTTTCTTGGTTTTCGTAATAATGCCGGGTACGCCCGTTACGTTGAAGCGCGAAAACTTTGGGGGCAGTTGATGATTGCCTCACGGTCGTTACTGCGAGAGGTAAAAACGACATTGCCGGATTCGGCAAGTGTAAGGGAGTTTGCCAGGCTGCAAATCGCCTTCGCCCACTGTTTACGCATGACATTACGCAAACAGCCACAGGCGGAAGTGCTGGCTCATTATCTCAAGACTGGAGATCTTCAGCGTGTACTGGCTTCGAACTCTCCAGCTAACCGTATCTTGTTAATAATGGGAGAATGGTTGGCGGTTCAGCGCCGCAATGGACAGCTTTCAGATATCCTGTTTATTAGCCTCAACGATCGGCTTAATGATATTTCAGCGGTTCTGGCAGGCTGTGAGCGCATTGCCTACACGCCAATTCCCTTTGCCTACACCCTGATTTTGCATCGTACCGTTTATCTGTTTTGTATCATGCTGCCGTTCGCGCTGGTCGTGGACCTGCATTACATGACGCCTTTTATCTCTGTGCTGATTTCCTACACTTTTATTTCGCTGGATTGTCTGGCGGAAGAACTGGAAGATCCGTTCGGTACTGAAAACAATGAGTTACCGCTGGATGCCATCTGCAACGCTATTGAAATTGACCTGTTACAGATGA
The DNA here is from genome assembly GCF_053555855.1 of Shigella sp. SIG3. Taxonomy (NCBI): domain Bacteria; kingdom Pseudomonadati; phylum Pseudomonadota; class Gammaproteobacteria; order Enterobacterales; family Enterobacteriaceae; genus Shigella; species Shigella sp. SIG3. The sequence continues at coordinate 4,531 of NZ_JBQZXE010000176.1, read as the reverse complement.
ACGATGAAGCAGAAATTCCAGCAAAAATTCTTCCCGATCGTCATTACCAGCTGACGTGATAATTACTCCGTACGGCGGGCAACAATAAACAGACGCGGAAATGCCAGCAGTATCTGTCCGTTCTCTTGCAGTGGATACTGCTCTTCCAGCATCTGATGGTAGCGCGTAAGAAAAAGCTGCTGTTCGCTCTCGGTCAGATCCTGTAACCACGGACGTAATCCAGTGGCGGTCACCCAATCGATAATCGCCTGGTGCGACGGCATCTGGTGATAGTAAGTGGTTCGCCAGATATCGACCTCACATCCGGCTTCGCTCAAAATATCGTAGTAAGCATGAACGCCAGCCAACGGCTCACGCCCGCGATCCGGGTAGTTTTGTTCCCAAGCAACTTCGCGCATGAGCACATGGGTCGGCTCCAGCCAGTTATCTGGCATCTGTACTGCCAGCACGCCCTGCGGATTAAGTAAAGAAACCAAGTGAGGAAACAATTCGTAGTGGTCGGGCAGCCATTGCAGTGAGGCATTAGCAAAAATCAGATCGAGTGCCTGTTCCGGTTGCCAGTTGCGGATGTCTGCTTCCACGAACTGGCAGTCTGGCAAAGCACTGCGCGCTTCAGCAATCATCGCCGGAGACGAGTCGATGCCTGTTATCCTGGCCGCAGGCCAACGTTGATGCAGCAGGGCGGTGCTGTTACCTGGGCCACAGCCAAGATCGGCAACATATTCGACATTCTCCAGCGGCACTCTGGCAAGCAGCTCCACCGCCGGACGCGATCGTTCAGCGGAAAAGTGCAGATATAAAGAGGGGTTCCAGTCAGACATTTTTTTACTCCCGTCAGCGCGTTACCCCAATTGTAGCCTCACGGCATCAACCCATTGAACAGACGTTTTTTACGCGGCCCGGTCATTAAAGATTCCAGTTTCGCGACACAGGTTTTGTAGTGAGGCGTGGTTTTATGGAATGCCACTGTGTCTTCATCTTTATAGGCTTCGTAAATATAAAAGCGCGAATTCACTTCCGGGTCCTGTAAGACATCGAAGCGCAAATTACCTTCTTCCTGTACAGAGCCCAGGTGGTTCTGGCGAAAAACTTCGATAAACTCGTCAACCTTGTCTTCATGAACGTTAATTTCAACCAGTGTGACGTGCATAATTCTTCTCCTTAAATCCGCAGTTACTGTTTTTCACTCAGATAGAGTTCATATGCCCGATCAGCCGTTTCGTTATGGTGAACCACCGCCTGTACGGCTTTCATCATCGCCACCGGATGGTCAGACTGGAAAATATTACGCCCCATATCCACACCAGAAGCGCCCTGATCGATAGCCTGCCAGCACATTTCCAGCGCCTCGCGCTCCGGTAATTTTTTACCGCCAGCAATAACAATGGGTACCGGACATCCGGCAACAATCCGTTCAAAACCTTTTTCGACATAATAGGTTTTGATAATTTGCGCCCCCATTTCAGCGGCGATTCGAGTCGCGAGCGAGAAATAACGCTGATCGCGCACCATATCTTTGCCCACGCCAGTCACGGCCATGGTCGGCATTCCCACTTTCATTCCGGCATCGACCAGCTGAATAATATTTTTGATCGACTGATGTTCATATTCGCTGCCGATATAAACCTGCGCCGCCACCGCGCAACTGTTCAGGCGCACGGCATCATCCATCGATAACGCCACGGCTTCATTACTTAATTCCGCCAGAATAGAGTTCGCACCTGACGCCCGCAGTACCCCCGGCTTATTGGTCGCCGGGGGAACTACGCTGCGCAAAATGCCGCGCGTACACATTAATACATCGGCATGTTCAAACAGCGGGGCGATATTTATATCAATGCGTTCAAGTCCGGTAGTCGGCCCCTGAAAATAACCATGGTCAAAGGCCAGCATCACAGTTTTACCCGTTTTCGGATTAAATATCCACGATAAGCGTGACTGCATTCCCCAATCCAGCGCACCGCAACCTTTCAGGGTAAAAGGGATATTTTGTTGCGGTTGATCGGTACGAAAATCTTTACCATCTTTAATATCGTCTAAATCTGCCATAACTTACTCCGGTTAAGTAATGCACATCAGAAATCGTATTTGCCGATATTCTCTTTGTTGAATATCACGCGCTCCGGTAACAGTACGATGCCATTACCATCCGCTTCGTAGTCATAGCCCTGAACGCTGTTTGGCGAGACTTCAACCTGACCTACGCCCTGGATATCCAGCTTGTCGCCCGTTTTCATTGATCCTTTTTTCAATAATGCATCCGCGACATACACTGAAATTTTGCCTTGCTGAACCACATCCCACAGTCCAAATTCTTTCACCGTGCCGCGCTCTACATACGGGCGCATCACATTTGGCGTACTGAATCCGACAATCGCTACTTTGTCATTTTTCAGGTTTTCTGCGGCTTGTGCGGCAGCGGGCAGGGCGTTGGCATCGGGGGCGATAATGGCGTCGAGATCGCTATACGCTTTTAATATTCCTTCTGCGGTTTGTAACGATTTAGTGGCATCGTTATAGCCAAACTGCGTAGTGACAATTTCCCAGCCTGGATGCTCTTTGGCGATTTTCGCTTTCGCTTCTTTCACCCACTGGTTTTGGTCCGTAACGGTGGGGCTTGAGTAGAAAAACGCGACTTTGGCTTTGTCTTTATTCACCTGACGCGCCGCCATATCCACCAACATACCTCCCAACTGGGCGGGCGTTCCCTGATTAATGTAGTAAGAGCGGCACTCCGGTTTAGTATCAGAGTCCCAGGTCAGCACTCTCACACCACGTTGCATGGCGCGTTTCAGTGCCGGACACAAGCCATCAGGCGAAACCGCAGAAACGAATAATGGCGTTATAACCTTGATTGACGAAGTTATTAATCAACTGTACCTGACCAGAAACACTGGGTTCTGTCGGCCCGTCGTAGGTCACATCAACGCTCAGCTCTTTACCCGCTTGTTGTGCGCCGTTGCCACCGCTGGTAAAAAATCCCACGCCAACCAGTTTGGGAATAAATGCAATACGCTCTGCGGCCTGCACATTCATAGAGATTGCGGCAATGCCAAGAGCGCTAAGTAAGGCGATTTTCTTAAAGCGATGAAGTGTCATGAAGATATCCTTTATGGCAATGGGTTATTGGCCCGACGCGCCAGCCACTCTTTAATTTGCTGGCGATGCAGGCTAACGGAACGACCTACGACAACGACGATAAGCAGCGCACCGGAAAGGGCGCTGGACACCTGATTTGGCACTCCTGCCATTTGCAAACCTTGCTGCAAATATCCCACTAATAAAACCGCAATGGCGGTGCCGATAATGGAACCGGAACCACCATAAATATTGGCCCCGCCAAGCACCACGGCGGTGATGGCGGGCATCAGAAACGACGCACCGAGATCGGAACGTGCTGAACCAAAATACGATACCAGCAGCACAGCGGCGACCGCAGACGCCAGCCCCGTCATGGCATAGAGCGCACATAAGGTGCGGTTAACTGGAATCGCGCTATAAAGCGCCACGCGCGGGCTTTGCCCAATCAAAAACACATTACGTCCGGCATGGGTTTTATGCAGCCAGAGCCAGAAAACGAGGAGACATATCAGGAAGATAATCAGCGGAACGGGGAGTCCCAGCACATCCAGGTTAGCGAAATCTGTAAACGCCATCGGGAATCCACCAATACCTTCGTACCCCGTCGCTCCGGCCATACCGGAAAGCAGCAGAGCGCTTCCGGCAAACAGATACAGCGTGCCAAGCGTAATCACCAGCGGGTTAACTTTGGTATAGATAATTAATCCGGCGTTGATCAGCCCGCACAATGCGCCGAGCAGTAAGGTCAGGAGTATCGCCAGCGGCATCGGCACACCACTTTGAAACAGTACGCCCAATGCAATGGCGCAGAGGCCGATGGTCGAACCAAACGAAATCTTGATCTAACCACCCGTGCCTGGAAACCTGCATTGCTGGATATGGCTGGCCTGCGTGCCGATATTCTTTCTCCTGTCAAAGAAACCGGCACATTGCTGGGCGTGGTAAGTTCACAAGCGGCGGAACTCTGCGGTCTGAAGGCGGGCACTCCGGTGGTCGTTGGAGGAGGCGACATGCAGCTTGGTTGCCTTGGGTTAGGCGTTGTGCGTCCGGCACAAACCGCGGTTCTTGGCGGCACGTTCACGGATAATAAGCAGTGCACGCTCAGCGAGGCCCGGCATCAGTTGCCGATTACTCCGTTCCGTATGCCGTCATGAGTCCCATCCTTTGAAAGCAGTGATCGCTGTGGTGAGACTGTAGCGCGGACATGTCTATTTAGTCAGAGACGGACATCTCAATTTAGCTACTACAATGTTACTGCGCATAATGTATATTATGTTAAATCATGTCTGAGTGATGCGAAGTGCTTTTCTGGTAGTCGTTATTCGTTCAGGGTTCAAGAACTTAAGCCTCTCCTCTTTCATAATTGGCCTGTGCATGGAGAAATAGCCTGGTTATTCCCTGCCCCATGCTAAGAGCGCAGTGTCTGTCGCATAGACACTGCATACGAAAA
>NZ_JBQZXE010000175.1:0-5539 GCF_053555855.1 Shigella sp. SIG3 | reverse complement strand
GTTTTTTCGCTATACCCCTTTATAGATTCTGAATTCTCACCTATCGGCTGTTTTCTCCTCATCTCATGTGACATATTCCCATACTTTACTCAAGGAAGATTGTCATGAAAGCACCTGTTTCATTAACCTCATTTCGCCCACAAAAATCTCTTGCTATCGCCATTGGCGTGCTTGCCGTGGTTGTGCTGCCATTTCTCTCGTATTACACCGTTAATGAAGGTGAACGCGGCATTTTGCTGCGCTACGGAAAAATCGTAAAAGTTGCCGAGCCGGGGCTGGGTTTTAAGATCCCTTTTATGGAAAGCGTGGAGAAAATTTCCACGCGTAATCAGGCTGTGGTCTATCAGGGATTACAGGCCTACAGCCGCGACCAGCAACCGGCACAAATGACAGTATCAGTCAGCTTCTACATTAAACCTTCAGAAGCAGGCGCGGTTTATACCACCTACAACACTATTGAAGCATTAAAAGATCGTCTAATTGTCCGTCAGTTGCCAACTCAGCTGGAGAACATTTTCGGCCAATATACCGCCATCAGCGCCGTACAGGATCGTACAAAATTGGTTCAGGATCTGCAAAATGCCATGCGCAAAGCCGTTGTTGGGCCAGTGGTAATTGACGGGGTCCAGATTGAAAATATTGATTTTTCTGACGCTTATGAAAAGTCGATTGAAAACCGAATGAAAGCAGAAGTCGCCATTGCCACGCGTAAGCAAAATCTGGAAACAGAGAAAATCCAGGCGCAAATAGCGGTAACTCAGGCCCAGGCAGAAGCAGACAGTAAACTGGCGGCAGACAAAGCAGAAGCGGAAACTATTCGCGTAAGAGGCGCGGCAGAGGCTGAAACTATTCGTTTAAAAAGTGCGGCTGAAGCAGAAGCAATCCGCCTGCGCGGTGAAGCTCTGCGGGATAATCCCGGACTTGTAGCCCTCACCACTGCCGAACGTTGGGACGGTAAACTGCCCGAAACCATGATCCCCGGCAGCACAGTTCCGTTTATCTCTACTAAGTAAAAAAAGGGCCGCTTTCGCGGCCCTTCTCACAAAACGTCTTACTGATTACAGCAGCGCTTTTGCTTTCGCAACAACGTTATCAACAGTGAAGCCGAACTCTTCAAACAGCAGCTCTGCCGGAGCAGATTCACCGAAGGTGGTCATGCCGACGATAGCGCCGTTCAGGCCAACATACTTGTACCAGTAGTCAGCAATACCCGCTTCTACCGCAACGCGTGCAGTAACCGCTTTCGGCAGTACGGATTCACGGTAAGCCGCATCCTGCTTGTCAAATGCGTCGGTAGACGGCATGGACACCACGCGCGCTTTCACGCCTTCGGCAGTCAGTTTTTCGTAGGCAGCAACCGCCAGTTCAACTTCAGAACCGGTGGCGATGAAGATCAGTTCCGGCTGACCAGCACAGTCTTTCAGCACATAACCACCGCGCGCGATGTTTGCCAGCTGCTCTTCAGTACGTTCCTGCTGCGCCAGGTTCTGACGGGAGAGGATAAGCGCAGTCGGGCCGTCCTGACGCTCAACGCCGTATTTCCACGCGACCGCGGATTCAACCTGGTCACACGGACGCCATGTAGACATGTTCGGGGTCACGCGCAGAGAAGCGACCTGCTCTACCGGCTGGTGAGTCGGGCCATCTTCGCCCAGACCGATGGAGTCGTGGGTGTAAACCATCACCTGGCGCTGTTTCATCAGCGCAGCCATACGTACGGCGTTACGTGCGTATTCCACGAACATCAGGAAGGTGGAGGTGTACGGCAGGAAGCCACCGTGCAGGGAGATACCGTTAGCAATCGCGGTCATACCGAACTCGCGAACACCGTAGTGGATGTAGTTACCTGCAGCATCTTCGTTGATTGCTTTAGAACCAGACCACAGGGTCAGGTTAGACGGTGCCAGGTCAGCAGAGCCGCCGAGGAATTCAGGCAACAGCGGGCCGAACGCTTCGATAGCATTCTGCGACGCTTTACGGCTGGCGATTTTCGCCGGATTAGCCTGCAGTTTAGCGATAAACTCTTTCGCTTTGGCGTCGAAGTCAGACGGCATTTCGCCTTTCATACGGCGGGTAAATTCAGCCGCTTCCTGCGGATAAGCTTTCGCGTAAGCCGCAAACTTCTCATTCCATGCAGATTCTTTCGCCTGGCCTGCTTCTTTCGCATCCCACTGAGCATAGATTTCAGACGGGATTTCGAACGGTGCATATTTCCAGCCCAGCTGTTCGCGGGTCAGGGCAATTTCAGCGTCGCCCAGCGGCGCACCGTGGGAGTCGTGAGTACCGGCTTTGTTCGGGGAACCGAAACCGATGATGGTTTTGCACATCAGCAGGGACGGTTTGTCAGTCACTGCGCGCGCTTCTTCAACTGCGCGTTTGATGGATGCCGCGTCATGACCGTCGATGTCGCGAATAACGTGCCAGCCGTAAGCTTCGAAACGCATTGCTGTGTCGTCGGTGAACCAGCCTTCAACGTGACCATCGATAGAAATACCGTTGTCATCGTAGAACGCAATCAGTTTACCCAGCTTCAGCGTACCCGCCAGAGAGCAAACTTCGTGGGAGATGCCTTCCATCATGCAGCCGTCGCCCATGAAGGCGTAGGTGTAGTGGTCGACAATGTCGTGGCCCGGACGGTTAAACTGCGCCGCCAGCGTTTTTTCTGCAATCGCCATACCGACTGCGTTGGCAATACCCTGACCCAGCGGACCGGTGGTGGTTTCCACACCAGCGGTATAACCTACTTCCGGGTGGCCCGGAGTTTTAGAGTGCAGCTGACGGAAGTTTTTCAGTTCTTCCATCGGCAGATCGTAACCGGTGAGGTGCAGCAGGCTGTAGATCAGCATGGAGCCGTGGCCGTTGGACAGCACGAAGCGGTCACGGTCAGCCCAGGACGGATTCTGCGGGTTGTGTTTCAGGAAATCACGCCACAGGACTTCGGCAATGTCAGCCATACCCATAGGGGCACCCGGGTGACCGGATTTGGCTTTCTGTACTGCGTCCATGCTCAGCGCACGAATAGCATTGGCAAGCTCTTTACGTGAGGACATTTTGACTCCAGATCGGATGATGAAGGGCACGCCCTTAACGACTTGACGACAGCGCGTTTTGGGCTACGCCGGAAAATTTGCCAACAATTTACCGCAAGCCGCGCGTCATGTACATGGAACATCCTTTTGCCGCTTCAGAAATCTCTGGATCATGCTCGCATGTTGCGCAATCTGCTCGCCCGTCCGCTGCGCTTTTCCTTATACTGAGACTGAGCGTCGATTCACCTGCAAACGGCGCATTTTTAGAATAATCCTGACCTTGTGCGGAAGAGAAAACATGAAAATTCGCGCCTTATTGGTAGCAATGAGCGTGGCAACGGTACTGACCGGTTGCCAGAATATGGACTCCAACGGACTGCTCTCATCAGGAGCGGAAGCTTTTCAGGCTTACAGTTTGAGTGATGCGCAGGTGAAAACCCTGAGCGATCAGGCATGTCAGGAGATGGACAGCAAGGCGACGATTGCGCCAGCCAATAGCGAATACGCTAAACGTCTGACAACTATTGCCAATGCGCTAGGCAACAATATCAACGGTCAGCCGGTGAATTACAAAGTGTATATGGCGAAGGATGTGAACGCCTTTGCAATGGCTAACGGCTGTATCCGCGTCTATAGCGGGCTGATGGATATGATGACAGATAACGAAGTCGAAGCGGTGATCGGTCACGAGATGGGGCACGTGGCGTTAGGCCATGTGAAGAAAGGGATGCAGGTGGCGCTTGGTACAAATGCCGTGCGAGTAGCTGCGGCCTCTGCGGGCGGGATTGTCGGCAGTTTATCTCAATCACAACTTGGTGATCTGGGCGAGAAATTAGTCAATTCGCAATTCTCCCAGCGCCAGGAAGCAGAAGCCGATGATTATTCTTACGATCTTCTGCACCAACGCGGCATCAGCCCGGCAGGTCTTGCCACCAGCTTTGAAAAACTGGCGAAGCTGGAAGAAGGCCGTCAAAGCTCAATGTTTGACGACCATCCTGCATCCGCCGAACGTGCCCAGCATATTCGCGATCGCATCAGCGCGGATGGGATTAAGTAAAGCCTGGTGGTGTCGAACGTAGGTCAGATAAGGCGTTCACGCCGCATCTGACATTAATGGCACATTTGTTACCTTGTGCGCATTGCCGGATGCGATGCTGGCGCATCTTATCCGGCCTACGGGTGCCGAACGTAGGTCGGATAAGGCGTTCACGCCGCATCCGACATTAATGGCACGTTTTACCCGTGCGCATCGCATCTGGTGCTTACTCGCCCTTTTTCGCCGCCTGAATATACAGCATCTCCAGCGCCAGCGTCGCCGCAGCCAGAGCGGTGATTTCCGACTGATCGTATGCCGGAGCCACTTCCACTACGTCCATCCCAACGATGTTGAGATCTTTCAGGCCGCGTACCAGTTTAATGGCGCGATCGGAGGTCAGGCCGCCAATCACTGGCGTACCGGTTCCCGGCGCGAAAGCAGGATCCAGGCAGTCGATATCAAAAGTCAGGTAAACCGGCATATCACCCACAATCTGTTTCACCTGGGCGATAACGTCATCCACGCTGCGATCGTTCACCTGGCAGGCGTCCAGCACGGTAAAGCCGTTGTCTTTATCAAACTCGGTACGAATACCAATCTGCACGGAATGATTCGGGTCGATCAGACCTTCTTTCGGCGCGGTATAGAACATAGTGCCGTGGTCAAATTCACAACCGTTCGCATAGGTATCGGTGTGGGCGTCAAAGTGTACCAGCGCCATTTTGCCGAAATGCTTCGCATGAGCACGCAGCAGCGGCAGCGTAACAAAGTGGTCACCACCGAAGGAGAGCATACGCTTACCGGCAGCCAGCAGCTTCTCGGCGTGCGCCTGCAGCTTTTCGCTCATCTCACGGGCATCGCCAAAGGCATATACCAGATCGCCGCAGTCCACGACGTTCAGACGCTCACGCATGTCGAAATTCCACGGGAAGCGGTTGTGTTCCCAGGCCAGATTCGTCGAAACCTGACGGATCGCTGCCGGACCGTGGCGACCACCCGCACGACCAGAAGTGGCCATATCGAACGGCACGCCAGTAATCACCCAGTCTGCATCGCTGTCATACGGCTGGAAGTTCATCGGCAGGCGTAAAAAACCAAAGGCATTGGAAACCAGTGAGTTATCGTATTGATGACCTAAGGTGCTCATGGATGGACTCCTATTACAAAGTCGATATAAAAAAACCCTTCCGCGTCGTTAGGCCCGACGAGGAAGGGTTGGATTTGCGAAACACAAGTTTGTGCTAATTATCGCCTTAAATGGGCGAGGCATCAAGCGAGGTTGCTATTTCCGACACGGTGGCGGCGCATAACCATTGTTATCTGCCGGAAAGGCTTGTCCAGAGCACGGCGGCAGCGCGTTTTGCGCCGGGCCTTGTAATTCAAAGGCGGCAAAGCCGATTACCCCGGTATTACGCACATCGCCTTGCGCCGAATTGGCTGCGTAGGAATCAGCAACGTTGGCGAACTGAAAAGC
>NZ_JBQZXE010000174.1:0-5542 GCF_053555855.1 Shigella sp. SIG3 | reverse complement strand
CACCTGATAACATAACGTTGTAAAAACCGAATGCCCAGCCTTTAAAAAAACAGCTGGGCATTCGGTTGCTTATTAATCGCAATAATATATTGGCTGTCTATTCATCGTGTTGATAAGATATATGTTATATGAATGTTTATTAAATGTAGCGATTACCTTTAATATCACGAAAAGGGATTATTTGCTTGCTATTAATTTCACTGCGTTCTTAAACACGTTTTTGTATTATAAATCCAGTCATCCTGCCCGTAGAACATCACACATTATCATCCTGTTCTCCCGCTTCGTTTAAATTTATTTATCAATCAATTTGACTTAAGAGGGCGGCGTGCTACATTAATTAACAGTAATATGTTTATGTAATATTAAGTCAACTATGCAATCATTACATGGGAATTGTCTAATTGCGTACGCAAGACATAAATATATTCTCACCATGGTTAATGGTGAATATCGCTATTTTAATGGCGGTGACCTGGTTTTTGCGGATGCAAGCCAAATTCGAGTAGATAAGTGTGTTGAAAATTTTGTATTAGTATCAAGGGATACGCTTTCATTATTTCTGCCGATGCTCAAGGAGGAGGCATTAAATCTTCATGCACATAAAAAAATTTCTTCATTACTCGTTCATCACTGTAGCAGAGATATTCCTGTTTTTCAGGAAGTTGCGCAACTATCGCAGAATAAGAATCTTCGCTATGCAGAAATGCTACGTAAAAGAGCATTAATCTTTGCGTTGTTATCTGTTTTTCTTGAGGATGAGCACTTTATACCGCTGCTTTTGAACGTTTTGCAACCGAACATGCGAACACGAGTTTGTACGGTTATCAATAATAATATCGCCCATGAGTGGACACTAGCCCGAATCGCCAGCGAGCTGTTGATGAGTCCAAGCCTGTTAAAGAAAAAATTGCGCGAAGAAGAGACATCATATTCACAGTTGCTTACTGAGTGTAGAATGCAACGTGCTTTGCAACTTATTGTTATACATGGCTTTTCAATTAAGCGAGTCGCAGTGTCCTGTGGATATCACAGCGTGTCGTATTTCATTTACGTCTTTCGAAATTATTATGGGATGACGCCCACAGAGTATCAGGAGCGATCGGCGCAGGGATTGCCGAACCGTGACTCGGCGGCAAGTATTGTTGCGCAAGGGAATTTTTACGGCACTAACCGTTCTGCGGAAGGAATAAGATTATAGAGTTTTACTCAGACATAAAAAAAACCCGGCATAGGGGACCGGGAAGAGGATAGTCTGCCGTCTCCAGACTAATAAACCGTTATAACACTCCCTGTTGGCACGGGAAACTTTGTGCTCTCAGTAAGTTAAATATAACTTTTACTGGAAATAAGATCAGCCATTTTTTTATAAACATAAGCTATACGCTGTGCGAAAATATATTCGTGCTGCATTTACTTATTATCAATTAACTGTTATGCAAAACTACTTTGTGGATAAATTTTGGTCCTACCAAATCTGGCAGTTTTTGCGCTAAAAAACAGTCTGTCATCATTTCATTAGTATACTGAAATTGAAATAATCGCAGTATGAAATATAAGGGATAATCATGACTTATGTCTGCTCGGTGATCCTCATTCGTCGTTCATTCGATATTTATCATGAACAGCAAAAAATATCGCTGCATAACGAGAGTATCCTGCTGCTGGAGAAAAATTTGGCAGACGATTTTGCGTTTTGTTCACCGGATACGCGACGACTGGATATCGATGAGCTGACAGTTTGCCATTACTTACAAAATATTCGTCAGCTACCACGCAATTTAGGGTTACATAGCAAAGACCGTCTGTTAATTAACCAGTCACCCCCCATGCCGCTGGTGACGGCGATTTTTGATAGCTTCAATGAATCCGGGGTAAATTCACCGATACTGAGCAATATGCTCTACCTTTCCTGTTTATCGATGTTTTCTCATAAGAAAGAACTGATCCCCTTACTTTTCAATAGCATCAGCACTGTTTCAGGAAAAGTTGAACGCCTTATTAGCTTTGATATCGCCAAACGTTGGTATCTGCGCGATATCGCGGAAAGAATGTATACCAGCGAGAGTCTCATCAAAAAAAAGTTGCAGGATGAAAATACCTGTTTCAGTAAAATATTACTCGCTTCCAGGATGTCGATGGCCAGACGATTACTCGAGTTACGTCAAATTCCTCTGCATACTATTGCGGAAAAATGTGGCTATAGCAGTACGTCGTACTTTATAAACACATTTCGACAATATTATGGTGTAACGCCACATCAGTTTGCGCAACATTCGCCAGGTACCTTTTCCTGACATATTTTGCATTTGAATATTGGTCAGGATCTCACACCTGCTTCATGTGAAACTCTTCCCTGATGATTTCTGCCGGGCTACCGGCTAGTTCTCTTTCGCAGTTTGCCAGGCTGTATAGGTATTTTCAGGAGGAAAAGACTCGGCATGTTTGGGATTATTAAGCTGACAATTCATACGATTACGGGAATGTGGGTCAGTATTGTGTTGTTCAAATTGATGACGAATGGCTGGAGTGGTTTCTACTTTCAGTGCTGTGTACTAAGCCTGGTATTCCTGACGGTTAGCTGGTTGTTGAGTGGTGAATGGTTAGCAGGAAAGAGTAAGGCTGAACCTTCACGTTCAACCTTACTCTCATTTACACGTTACGCTTTTTTAAAGCGGGCAAAGAGATGTTCCACTACAACGAAAAAGACCGGAACGAAGTAAATTGCCAGCACTGTTGCGGCAAACATCCCGCCCATCACGCCGGTACCTACCGCGTTTTGCGCGCCAGAACCGGCACCATGACTGATAACCAGCGGCAGCACGCCGAGAATAAAGGCCAGAGAGGTCATCAGGATTGGGCGTAAACGCATCCGCGCCGCTTCGATGATTGCCTCTATCGGCGTTTTCCCTTCTTTCTGCATCATCTCAACGGCAAATTCGACAATCAGGATGGCGTTCTTGGCGGAAAGTCCGATGGTGGTCAGCAAACCAACCTGGAAGTAGACGTCATTACTTAAGCCGCGCAGATCGGTGGCCAGTAATGCGCCAACGACGCCTAACGGAACAACCAACATCACCGAGAACGGAATTGACCAACTCTCATAGAGTGCGGCGAGGGCGAGGAACACCACGACCAGTGAAATGGCATACAGTGCAGGAGCCTGGTTTGAGGATAACGCTTCCTGATACGACAGTCCGGTCCATGAGTAGCCGACGCCTGCCGGAAGTTTAGCGACCAGGTCTGCCATAAATTTCATAGCGTCACCGGTACTTTTCCCGGCCGCCGCTTCACCTAAAATCTCCATTGACGGGATGCCGTTGTAGCGTTCCAATCGCGGTGAACCATAGGTCCATTCGGTAGACGAGTAGGCAGAAAGCGGTGCCATCGTGCCAGAGGCGTTGCGTACATACCATTGGTTGATGTTATCCGGCAACATACGGAACGGCGTGCCTGCCTGGACATACACTTTTTTCACCCGCCCCTGGTTGAGGAAGTCGTTCACGTAGCTGCTGCCGAAGGCGGTGGAAATTGTCTGGTTGATATCAGACAGCGCCACACCCATTGCCTCAGCTTTCGCGGCGTTGACGTTCACTTTGAACATCGGCGTATCTTCCAGGCCGTTCGGGCGTACCCCGGTGACCTGGTCAGGCGATTGCGCTGCCAGTGATAACAGCTCGTTTCGTGCCTGGGTTAGTTTTTCGTGCCCCAGGTTACCGTTGTCCAGCAGTTCCATATCAAAACCTGACGCGGTACCCAGTTCAGCCACCGCGGGTAAGTTGAACGGGAAGACGACGGCTTTATTGATACTGCTTAACGCAATCATTGCCCGCTGAATGATCGCGGTAACCGAGTTTTCCTCACCGACACGTTCAGACCACGGCTTGAGACTGATAAACGCCAGGCCGTTGTTTTGCCCCTGGCCGCTGAAGCCAAAGCTGCCAACGGTAAACACCGACTGAACATTATCTTTCTCTTTTGTAAGATAATAATCCGTCACCTGTTGCAGTACTTTCGTGGTGTTAACCATGGTGGCACCGGAAGGTAACTGCGCGGTGGTCATAAATACCCCCTGATCCTCTTCTGGTAAGAAAGAGGTCGGTGTACGCAGGAACAGCACCGCCATCCCGGCGCAAATCAGCAGGTAGACCACCATGTAGCGACCGGTACAACGCAACAGCGAGCGGGTGCTATCGGTATAGTGCTGAGTTGATTTTTCAAACAGCGTGTTGAAGCGTGCGAACAGGGCGTTAGGTTTGTGACCGCCTTCCGGCGCGGCTTTCAGAATGGTGGCGCACAGGGCAGGGGTCAGGCTCATTGCCACAAATACTGAAAGCCGCATGGAGGAGATCAGCGTGATGGAGAACTGGCGGTAGATCTCCCCGGTTGCACCGCTCATAAAGGCCATCGGCATAAACACTGCAGAAAGAACAACGGCAATCCCGACCAGCGCACGTTGGATCTGCCCCATCGATTTATGCGTCGCTTCCTTCGGCGGTAGCTTATCTTCCGCAATGACACGCTCGACGTTCTCCACCACCACGATGGCGTCATCCACCAGTAACCCTATCGCCAGCACCATCCCGAACATAGTCAACGTGTTGATGGTGAAACCGACCGCCGACAAGATCGCAAACGTCCCGAGAATAACCACCGGTACGGCAATTGTCGGGATGATGGTGGCACGGAAATTCTGCAAAAACAGATACATGACTAGGAAGACGAGGATGATAGCCTCAACCAGTGTTTTGAAAACTTCCTGAATAGAAATTTCGATAAACGGCGTGGTGTCGTAAGGATAAACCGTCTTCAGACTTGCGGGGAAATAGGCTGATAAGCGGTTCAGCTCCTCTTTGACTGCCCGCGAGGTATCCAGGGCGTTTGCTCCGGCAGCCAGTTTGATGGCGATCCCGGCAGCAGGTTTGCCGTTATAGCGCGCCACGGTGGAATAATCTTCCGCCCCAAGTTCGACGCGGGCGACATCACGCAGCAGCACTTGCGAACCATCTTGCTGAACTTTCAACAGGATTTTGCCAAATTCTTCCGGCGTTTGCAGACGCGTCTGCACAATGATCGAGGCGTTTAGTTGCTGGTCTGCCACCTGTGGCATGCCACCCAGTTGACCACCAGAAATCTGGTTGTTTTGCACCTTAATCTGGGAAATAACATCGGAAGGTACCAGGTTATATTTATTGAGTTTTTGCGGGTCCAGCCAGATACGCATGGCGTACTCGGAACCAAAGAGCTGTACGCTACCAACGCCCGCGGTACGGCTTAGCGGGTCTTTGATATTAGACGCTACATAGTCCGCGATATCGTACTGGTTGAGGCTGCCGTTATCAGAAATAAACGCCGCTACCATCAGGATATTACTGCTCGACTTATCGACGCTAATCCCCTGTTGCTGCACCGCTTCAGGTAATGAAGGCATAGCGAGTTGCAGTTTATTTTGCACCTGAACCTGTGCGATATCAGGAGATGTCCCAGTCTCGAAGGTCAGAGTGATAGAGGCATTACCCGCCGCATCACTGGTTGAAGACAT
>NZ_JBQZXE010000173.1:0-5563 GCF_053555855.1 Shigella sp. SIG3 | reverse complement strand
GTCGTAGGCGCGTGCATTGTGTTGATGGAGCTAATGATGATGGTTCAGTTATGGTGGTCAGTCTGGTTATGTTGGCCAGTATTATCGCTACTCATTGTTGGCCGTGGGTGCGGTGGGCTTGGCGCGATAACAACAGGGAAAGATAGTCAGGGGAAACTCCCGCCCGCCGTTTACTGGCTGACATTGCCCTGGCGCATCGGGATGTGGCTATCTATGCGTTGGTTTTGTCGTCGCCTGGAGCCGGTGAGCAAAATGACTGCTGGTGTTTATTTAAGGGCGTTTCCACGACATATTCCGGCACAGAATGCGGTTCTGGACGTCACCTTTGAATTCCCTCGTGGACGAGCGACAAAAGATCGACTCTATTTCTGTGTACCGATGTTGGATCTGGTGGTTCCGGAAGAGGGGGAGCTCCGACAGGCCGTGGCGATGCTGGAAACATTACGCGAAGAGCAAGGCAGCGTTCTGGTCCATTGCGCATTGGGATTATCGCGCAGTGCGCTGGTAGTGGCGGCATGGCTGTTATGTTACGGACACTGTAAAACAGTTGATGAAGCGATTAGCTTTATTCGAGCCAGACGCTCGCATATTGTGCTTAAGGAAGAGCACAAAGCGATGTTGAAATTATGGGAAAACAGGTAAGTGGATTGAGATGTGGACTGAATATCTACAGTCCACATCAAGACCGTGTCCGGTTATGCAGCAACAATGCTGTCGATGGCTGCTTTTGCGTCAGACTGTGCTTTCGCTGCCATTTCCGGACCGTATGCGATCCCTTCGGCGAAGACAAATTTCACATCGGTAATGCCGATAAAGCCGAGGAACGTGGACAGATACGGCGTCACCAGGTCCGTTGGTCCATCTTTGTGGATCCCACCGCGGCTGGTAATAACGATGGCTTTTTTACCCGTTACCAGACCTTCCGGACCGTTCTCGGTATAGCGGAAAGTAACGCCTGCGCGTGCAACCAGGTCAAAATAGTTTTTCAACTGAGTTGAGATGTTGAAGTTATACATTGGTGCCGCAATAACGATAACGTCGTGGGCTTTCAGCTCGGCAATCAGCTCATCGGAAAGCGCCAGAGCTTCCTGCTGACGCGGAGTCAGCGGCGCATCGCTCGGACGCAGAGCGCCAACCAGTTCGCCATCCAGTACCGGAATCGGATTTGCAGCTAGGTCGCGAACGGTGATTTCATCAGCGGAGTGCTTTTCGCGCCATTGTTCAACAAAATAATCGGACAACTGATTAGACTGAGAGTACCCTGCCAGGATGCTGGATTTAAGAACTAATACCTTGCTCATGGTGTTTCCTTATAGATGTTTGAATGGACGATGCCCCGTTGCTTGCTGACACTTTATTCACAATCCTGCCACAGAGATAGCGCAATAAATCGAAGTCTATGTTCGAATTTATTGAACAACGCATAGAAAGCCGCGATGTGGTACTCTATATCTATCATTTAAAAGAAAATTAATCAGGCAGACTACTGCCCACTAACGTTATGACAGAACAACAAAAATTGACCTTTACTGCCTTGCAACAGCGGCTGGATTCGCTGATGCTGCGCGACAGACTGAGTTTTTCTCGCCGTCTGCATTGTGTTAAGAAGGTTAAAAATCCTGATGCACAACAGGCCATTTTCCAGGAGATGGCGAAAGAGATTGACCAGGCGGCAGGGAAAGTCCTGCTGCGTGAAGCGGCACGACCGGAAATCACTTATCCTGACAATTTACCGGTTAGTCAGAAAAAACAGGACATACTCGAAGCGATTCGTGATCACCAGGTGGTGATCGTCGCCGGGGAAACCGGCTCCGGTAAAACGACTCAGCTACCGAAAATCTGTATGGAGCTGGGGCGCGGTATTAAAGGGCTGATCGGTCATACCCAGCCGCGTCGCCTGGCGGCACGAACGGTGGCCAACCGTATTGCGGAAGAGCTGAAAACGGAGCCGGGCGGTTGCATCGGTTACAAAGTGCGTTTCAGCGATCACGTAAGTGATAACACGATGGTCAAGCTGATGACCGACGGGATCCTGCTGGCGGAGATCCAGCAAGACCGCCTGCTGATGCAGTACGACACCATCATTATTGACGAAGCGCACGAACGCAGCCTGAATATCGATTTTCTGCTCGGCTATTTGAAAGAGTTGCTGCCGCGGCGTCCTGACCTAAAAATCATTATCACTTCCGCGACTATCGACCCGGAACGCTTTTCGCGCCACTTTAATAATGCGCCGATTATTGAAGTCTCCGGTCGGACCTATCCGGTGGAAGTGCGCTATCGCCCGATTGTTGAAGAAGCCGATGACACCGAGCGCGATCAGTTGCAGGCGATTTTTGACGCCGTAGACGAACTAAGCCAGGAAAGCCCCGGCGACATTCTGATCTTTATGAGCGGCGAGCGGGAAATTCGCGATACCGCCGATGCGCTGAACAAGCTGAACTTACGCCATACCGAAATCTTGCCGCTTTATGCGCGGCTTTCGAACAGCGAACAGAACCGCGTGTTCCAGTCGCACAGCGGACGGTGCATTGTGCTGGCGACCAACGTCGCGGAAACCTCGCTGACCGTACCGGGGATTAAATACGTCATCGACCCCGGTACAGCGCGTATCAGCCGCTACAGCTATCGCACCAAAGTGCAGCGTTTGCCGATTGAACCCATTTCGCAGGCGTCTGCCAATCAGCGTAAAGGCCGCTGTGGTCGTGTGTCCGAAGGGATCTGTATTCGTCTCTATTCCGAAGACGATTTCCTCTCGCGCCCGGAGTTTACCGATCCGGAGATTCTGCGTACCAACCTGGCCTCGGTTATTTTGCAGATGACCGCGCTGGGGCTGGGCGATATCGCTGCGTTCCCGTTTGTCGAAGCACCGGATAAACGCAATATCCAGGATGGCGTGCGTCTGCTCGAAGAACTGGGCGCGATCACCACGGATGAACAGGCCAGCGCCTATAAACTGACGCCGCTCGGTCGCCAGCTCTCGCAGTTGCCTGTCGACCCACGTCTGGCGCGTATGGTGCTGGAAGCGCAAAAACATGGCTGCGTGCGTGAGGCGATGATTATCACGTCCGCGCTCTCCATCCAGGATCCGCGCGAACGTCCGATGGACAAACAGCAGGCATCGGACGAAAAACATCGTCGCTTCCACGACAAAGAATCCGACTTCCTCGCGTTTGTAAATCTGTGGAATTATCTTGGCGAGCAGCAAAAGGCGCTTTCTTCCAACGCCTTCCGTCGCCTGTGTCGTACCGATTACCTCAACTATCTGCGCGTGCGCGAATGGCAGGATATCTACACCCAGTTGCGCCAGGTGGTGAAAGAACTTGGCATTCCGGTCAACAGCGAACCGGCGGAGTATCGTGAAATTCACATCGCCTTACTGACCGGTTTGCTTTCCCATATCGGCATGAAAGATGCCGATAAACAGGAATATACCGGTGCACGTAACGCGCGTTTCTCCATCTTCCCCGGTTCTGGTTTATTCAAAAAGCCGCCGAAATGGGTAATGGTGGCGGAACTGGTAGAAACCAGCCGCCTGTGGGGGCGCATTGCTGCGCGTATCGACCCGGAATGGGTAGAACCCGTTGCTCAGCATTTGATTAAACGCACCTACAGCGAACCGCACTGGGAACGGGCGCAGGGCGCGGTGATGGCAACGGAAAAAGTCACTGTTTATGGTTTGCCGATTGTTGCTGCGCGCAAGGTCAACTACAGCCAGATCGATTCGGCGTTATGTCGTGAACTCTTTATTCGCCACGCTCTGGTGGAAGGTGACTGGCAGACGCGTCACGCATTCTTCCGTGAAAACCTGAAACTGCGGGCCGAAGTGGAAGAGCTGGAACACAAATCACGTCGCCGCGATATTCTGGTTGATGACGAAACGCTGTTTGAGTTCTACGACCAGCGCATCAGCCACGATGTAATCTCCGCTCGTCACTTCGATAGCTGGTGGAAAAAAGTCAGCCGCGAAACGCCTGATTTGCTCAACTTTGAAAAGAGCATGTTGATCAAAGAAGGGGCGGAAAAAATCAGCAAGCTGGATTACCCGAACTTCTGGCATCAGGGCAATCTCAAGCTGCGTTTGAGCTATCAGTTTGAGCCAGGCGCGGACGCGGACGGTGTGACCGTACATATTCCGCTGCCGTTACTTAACCAGGTTGAGGAAAGCGGGTTTGAATGGCAGATCCCCGGTCTGCGCCGCGAATTGGTGATTGCTCTGATTAAATCGTTGCCGAAACCGGTACGCCGTAATTTTGTGCCTGCACCAAACTACGCCGAAGCGTTTTTAGGCCGCGTCACACCGCTGGAGTTACCGTTGCTCGACAGCCTTGAGCGCGAGTTACGGCGGATGACCGGCGTTACCGTTGACCGCGAAGACTGGCACTGGGATCAGGTGCCCGATCACCTGAAAATCACCTTCCGCGTGGTGGATGACAAAAACAAGAAGCTAAAAGAAGGGCGCTCGCTACAAGATCTGAAAGATGCGCTGAAAGGCAAAGTGCAGGAAACGCTGTCCGCGGTGGCGGATGACGGTATCGAGCAGAGCGGCTTACATATCTGGAGTTTTGGTCAGCTGCCGGAAAGTTACGAACAGAAGCGTGGCAACTATAAAGTGAAGGCGTGGCCGGCGCTGGTGGATGAACGCGACAGCGTGGCGATCAAACTGTTTGATAACCCGCTGGAGCAAAAACAGGCAATGTGGAATGGTCTTCGCCGTCTACTGCTGCTAAATATTTCCTCGCCGATCAAGTATTTACATGAGAAGTTACCAAACAAAGCCAAGCTGGGGCTGTACTTTAACCCGTATGGCAAAGTGCTGGAGCTGATCGACGACTGTATCTCCTGCGGTGTGGATCAACTGATCGACGCCAATGATGGCCCGGTCTGGACGGAAGAAGGCTTTGCTGCGCTGCATGAAAAAGTGCGCGCCGAACTGAATGACACGGTGGTGGATATTGCGAAGCAGGTCGAGCAAATCCTCACTGCGGTGTTCAATATCAACAAACGTCTGAAAGGGCGGGTGGATATGACCATGGCACTGGGGCTTTCTGACATTAAAGCGCAGATGGGCGGGTTGGTATATCGCGGTTTTGTCACTGGTAACGGCTTCAAACGTCTGGGCGACACGCTGCGATATTTGCAGGCGATTGAAAAACGACTGGAAAAACTGGCGGTTGATCCACATCGCGATCGTGCACAGATGCTGAAAGTCGAAAACGTCCAGCAGGCGTGGCAGCAATGGATCAACAAACTGCCGCCTGCACGTCGTGAGGATGAAGACGTGAAAGAGATCCGTTGGATGATAGAAGAGCTGCGCGTTAGTTACTTCGCTCAACAACTTGGTACGCCTTATCCGATTTCAGATAAGCGTATTTTGCAGGCGATGGAGCAGATTAGCGGTTAACCCTGCTATTTGCCTAATAAATCTAAAACCCGGTAAGCATTTAGCGCCGGGTTTTTTATTAATTCTAAAACGGTAAGGACAAAAATTCAGGAATTCAGAAAAATACAATTCTCAGCTGCAAGATGAATAATGTTTATCTACAGCATTTCCTTAAAAGTG
>NZ_JBQZXE010000172.1:0-5621 GCF_053555855.1 Shigella sp. SIG3 | reverse complement strand
CAGATATGTCAGCAGCCCAAACAGCAGACTCCCCAGCACGCCTATTGCCGCCCACTGAGACGGGGAAAACCTGTCCAGCAACTGCAGGAACCAGTAGCCCGTTCCCACCGCTGACGTGGTGTATGACACACCTGTTGTGATTTTTTCCATCTGGTCCATACCCCGTCTCCCGTTATCCGGAAGCTGACAACAATAAAAAAGCCACCAGTTAACTACTGATGGCTCTGATAACTCATGCAAGCGTCTCAGACGACCCACTGACACTACCGGTGAGTTTAACGATACCTTCCATTTGACTGGCTCACTTTTTATGATGATGCCGGTGCATTTATCTCCAGCACCAGACTTTCTATCTCAACGCCATACGTTGCATTTTTGGTAATATCCGTCAGCGTCAGTGCATTTAGTCCCACTGCCAGACTGTCTTTTATGGCCTGGAATGCCGGGCCAGTACGATGACGTAGTATCACTCCGGCTCAGTTGCACCACTGACCACCACATCACCTTCTGCTGCAATCGCCTGCATCAGGGTATAAGGGGTTATGGCCACCGGACTACCAAACGGCTGCCAGCCCTCTTTCAGTTTATGTGTCAGCTTTTCCGCAAGATCTGACGGCGGCGCCGCCCTGACAACATCATAGTGTTTAAATGCCATGGTTCTTTCCACTATCTGAAAAATAATTCTTTAAAATACCTGACATGTAATACAGAAAAAACACAAAACCATACCTTAAATAAAAACCTGATTATCAAGCAGATATGCATGGATAAACTACAAGACGAGATATAAACCACCCTGCATTTAAATAAACAATAAACAACATCAGAAAAATAATTCTGCTCTATGGTTTAATTCAAAAATATCATTTATACTTTTCAGAACATCACCAGCAAGGCATAAACAAGGAAACTAAATGAAGTGGATTGTGATTGATACAGTTATCCAGCCATCATGCGGAATATCTTTTTCAGTCATATGGAGTAAAATAAAATTAATAATCTGGTATCAATCGGATGCTTTCTTACCTCCTGAAAGTATATTTACACTGACTCACACAGGCATCATGCTCAATAACAAAGTGCTACCTGTAACCATTTACAACGTAGTACCATTCAATAAAACATTCTGGAATTTAATCAAAAACAGCCAGGAATGCCCTACAAATACAGATAACGTATTGAATGAATGCTTTAATAACCGTTGCACTCTGCAAATATGTCCTTATGGACTAAAACAACAAAGTCCATAAGGAGTTTACTCACATCTGACAAAATCAATATAAACAGCCCCTCCGGAGAGGGGCTGGAGAGTGGCGCTATGTGCCATTGCATGGTGCCGGGTGCCTCCCGGTGAATTCAGTACCAGCACCTGAATCCGCGATTATCCCATATACCTACTCGCTGATTGCCCCTCCGCACAGGGGGATTCACCATGCCAGTTTCTTTTAACAAACTCCCCGCAAACCAGACAACAGTCAACCGCCTGAATTGTGAAGTATTTAAAAATTTCTCCCGCTAACTGATACCCGGCTAACAGTCTGGCGTTTTCTTTTTCAGCAACGGGAAAGCAACAACCACCACACCCGCCACCAGCACACCGTCAGCCGGCACTGACATTATCCGGCTGCTGCAATGCCATTCACAAAAACAGTAAGCAATCACTTTTTACCGTAACAGGTGATAATCCAGATATGTATCTACCCCAGATGAGTAATCCGAAGTTCATCCATACCACAGGTCCTGGCTATTCTGTTGTACTCCTGAACAAGAGCAAATAATTCTGAATTAGCAACCATGAACTCATCGCAAACCCTCTGTATAGCATCACTATTCAGAATAATAACGTCTCTTCCCGAAAGACGATCAGGAGTACAGAACAAAACTGTCAAACGGCTGAAGGCCTTTGCTCGTGCTGCATTGACTATATCAATACGCTGCCTAAGGATGAAACACCCCGACGCCTCATCAATATTCACTCTACCCACACCATATGAATGATAAATACTTAATGCTGAAAAAACCATTAGACCGTATAACAAATACTCAATCAATACTTAACAGAACTTTTATTTTTGACAAATATATAATATTTTCAACAATATCCTGAGCCAGGTATATTTCAGTATAAGGCTCTGCCGGAAGGAATCTGGAAGAATGAATATGGCGCGCTGTACTGGATTCGAACCAGTGACCGATTGCTTAGAAGGCAATTGCTCTGTCCGGCTGAGCTAACAACGCTGAATACCGATAATGGACCGCCATCGGGGACCCGCCCCCCGCACCAACAACCCTGTTATCGTGTCGTCTGCTCTTCCTGATAAGCTAATGGCGGTTTGTGATGGTGGCCCTTGCTGGATTTGAACCAGCGACCTGGCGATTATGAGTCGCTCGCTCTCACCACTGAGCTAAAGGGCCGGGAGCAGAATAATAACGGTCCGTAATTAATTTCGCAATAAAAAACCCGCTCAGCGGCGGGTTGTAGAAACTCTTCTAACGTCAGGCATAAAACGCCCATCATTATGACGAATTTACCACAGATTCCGGAAAAATCAACCTTGTTACCTAGTTACCTTTTTTAACTGCCGCTCAGCCCATGCTTCTTCAATATCAAACCGGGTCACCAGCGCATCATAAAATTTCTTAACTGTTTTTTCCCATGACGCGCGTGTTATCTGGTTTGTCACCTCGCATATAGCATTAAATGCCTCCGTTGATGGTAGTCTTTCATAGCCACGACCACCACAACGCTGGCAGTCTCTGATAACAGGCATACCACGTTTTACCGACTCTTCACGATGAATGGCGACACCACGCCCACGGCAATCCTTACAGGCGGTGGAAACCTCACCCTTTCCGCCACACTCCGGACAGGCAACTTTTACCACCTCCCTGACTTTTTTCCATTCTTCCCAGTAAGACGGATACACACCTTTCGTACACTTTGCCCATACCGGCGGCTTACCATCCGGATACTGGATCTTGTTTGTAAAAACTATGCTTTCAATAAATTTTTCCCCATAGCAACAAGGGCACTGCTTTTTACTCGCTGCGCTGCGGGCATAATCCTCAAAAGCGTACGAAGCCATAATGCGCATCACTACCGGTTTTATTTCTGCCGGAAGTTTTCTCAACGCCGCCACACGATCGCACCGACTGAGTGCATAATCTGCCAGTAATTCTGTTGCCCGCGCCCTGTCATTCATACTGATGCCCATTTTCCCCAGGAACGCAGAAAAACCCATCTCAGCCCGATTCTGTGTCATGCCCTGCGCGGCCATCACATCAGTGATACTCAGCGCATCTTTTGACGTTGAGGCCGATGCATCGGTCAGGCCAGGGGATTTTGGGGAGTAGTATTTCGGTAAATCTTCCAGTTTCATTTTTTGACCTGCTCTTAATGCATTATGGGGTAAATCTTCACCCCCAGACGTCCACCAGATACTGGCTGACCACGAACGATATTGATTTCATCAAACTGCTCATCGTCCATTAACACTCCCGCATGCGTCAGCGCATCCAGCGGTGCTTTCAGGATATTGTCCAGGTCGCGACGACGCTTATCCGGTGGCTCTGCAATCACCTTTATCGCCAGCCTTCCGGACAGGCTTAATTTCAGCCGCTGCTGGCGAACAATAAGCGCCACAGCCCGGCGATAACGCTTTCCCTCCTCCGAGATAAAATATGTGCTGCCACGGCGTCGCCAGTAAGTGTTCACCGTCGGCGGGTAAGGTAAAACCAAATCTATGAGCATCAGTCACCTCTTTTACCCAAGCACGCCAGTTGCAAAGGCGTGATCAAGAAAACGAAAAATTAAATCAACCTGAGAACCATGCTTTTCTTCGAACGCCAGAGGATCCGCATGAAGCTCGTTGTGATGCTCCCGACACAGCGGTAGCGTGAAAATATCGTGAGATTTTGTCCCCATTCCGCCCTGACCATGACCAATCAGGTGATGGGGATCGTCGGCTGGCTTACCACAACACGCACACGGCTGTGTCTTCACCCAGCGTTTGTATTTCTCGTTAACCCAGCTGCGACGTTTAGGTCGTTTCATGAAAGATTCCGGAGACTCAGGATCAACGGCAATGCTGACCACCGTCTTTTCCTGTTGTGGGTTCTGTTGCTGGTGGGCGTGAGGCAGCGGCGCAAGATTTTTTGTGCGCTGTTTCAGTATGCTGGTGGCGGTCTGCTCTCCCGGTACGATGTCGCTTTCACGGTACATTGAGCGGATTTTTTCCGCACGCAACCCCAGCGAACGACGTAATACCGCTTCCGGTAGCGCGTCCGCCACCTGATTGCGGACCGCCCACCAGGATAATTCAGCCAGAGATAATTCACGCTCCTGCGTACCGCTTATTGCGTGACCGATGACGTCAATCATCCATGCTGACAGGTTTTGATGAGCAAGTTGCTCGAGTGATTCGGATGTCTGGTCACGCAGCTGGTTGTCGCAGTGCCAGCACAACACCATTGCGCCGGTACCATAACGGTGAATGACGGTTTCGCTGTGATGATAATCGCCGTGTGGCCACTGGCAGGATTTAATATGGCGCAACAGCCAGTCAGACAATGCACCAGCACCACCAGCAGCACGAATCACCCGTGCGTTACTGAAAAACGGCAGCAATGTTTTGTCTTCCACCAGCGGCTGGCGAGCGGCAGGAACGACCCCGGACGGCAGATTACGCATGCTTTTCGGTTCCGGCTCCACCAGTAACCGGGTATTGTGGAATACCGGCATGGATTCACGACCGGGCTTAAGGACCACCAGCCCGAGTTCCGGAACCAGAACAGGTCGAAGTAATACCCGCACGTTACCTCCAGATCCGTTGCTGGAATGTGCGGGACGGACGCGGTGGCTGTTCGGAGTAAGGGAGCCTGACGGAGATTATCCAGTGACGGTAGTCGAGGCTAAGGGCTTTTTTAACCTCGCATCCGCGCCTGCGGTAACACTGAATGAGCCATTCGGCCTGTTCTTCAGTGCATGAGGGATGCTGGTACCAGTCTGACTTAAATGCGTGAGAATACCGCTCGTGCGTGTGGGCAAGAACGGTCGAATTATCATGATTGTAATATTTTGCGTTGCGTGCCATCGGTTTTCTCCGGTGGCACGGTGTTACTCAGCGGGAGTTCAGCCCCGCGCAAGATTGTAGA
The DNA here is from genome assembly GCF_053555855.1 of Shigella sp. SIG3. Taxonomy (NCBI): domain Bacteria; kingdom Pseudomonadati; phylum Pseudomonadota; class Gammaproteobacteria; order Enterobacterales; family Enterobacteriaceae; genus Shigella; species Shigella sp. SIG3. The sequence goes on along the minus strand of NZ_JBQZXE010000172.1, from coordinate 467 downwards.
TGAGTTTATTCTTCTGAAAAAGCAGAAAAGCCAGCTTTTATTCCGATCTCTTTCAATGCCTGTAATGAAGTGACAAACTCACCGTCGCGCAAGATAAATCCGTCCGTCACTCGGGCATCCACAAAATTAATTAACGCAGCCCCATTTTTTGCAAACACACAATGCGGTAATGACTAACAATATTTCCATTTTCAACGCACACAGCATAGAGGCCATCTTCACAAAAAATTTTACGCAGTTCTTCGATGTTCATCATCAGAATCCTTCCAGATAAGTAGCACTCCCCTGTTCGGGGTCCATCCCTTTTATCCCTGCGCGCTACTTAAGTATTTTTGATTCTATTCCGGCACCATCCAGAACTTCAAATGCGTTGAAAATAAAAACAAAAACCCGCCGAAGCGGGTTAAGTGCGGGTGCGTTGAGGATGCCTGCCACATCAGAGGTGGCGAGGGATTTCTCACTCGCCG